>NZ_JAQGFU010000168.1:0-9823 GCF_030078455.1 Klebsiella sp. Ech2A
GCGCAGCCCCGCGCCTGTGCCGCCCGCAGCAGCGGCGTCATTTCGTGGGTCATCACCACTTCTCCCACCCAGCAGGCGGGCGACAGCCGCTGCGGATCCAGCGGCAGCGGGTCGTCGGCCTTCATCCCCAGCGGCGTGGCGTTGACCACCAGGTCATGCCCCTGCGGATCGCGCTGCATCAGGCTGAGATCCAGCGCCGGATAGTGCTGCAGCAGTCGCCCGGCCAGCGCCTGCGCCGCCTGCGGATGGCTATCGTAGAGCGTCAGGACCCTGACCCCCGCCTCCGCCAGCGACGCGGCGATCGCCGAACCGACGCCGCCGCAGCCGACCACCAGCGCCCGCGCGCCCTGGGGCTGAAAGCCCTTGCGGCGGAGGCCAAGAACGAAGCCGTCGCCGTCAAACATATCCCCGCTCAGGCTGCCGTCGGCCTCGCGGCGAATGGCGTTGCACGCCCCGGCAATGGCCGCCCCCGGGCTGAGATGCTGCACCAGGCCGCAGGTGGCAATCTTGTGCGGCATGGTGACCAGCGCGCCGACGATGTTGGTCATCGAGAACAGCGGCGCGATAAAGGCGGCATAATCCTCCGGTTTGACCCCCATCGGCACCACTTTAACGTCCACCTGCTGGTTTGCCAGCCACGGGTTATAAATCATCGGCGCCTTAAAACTGGCGGTTGGATAGCCAAGATGGGCTATCAGCCGCGTGTTGCCACTAATCACCATGTTCTATCCCTTTCCTTATTTTGCCAGCTCGATGCGTTTGACGTCGCCGAGAATAAACAGATACGCCACCACCCCGAGCAGCGCCGCGCCGCCGATATAGACAAGCGCGTAGAAGAAGCTGCCGAAGGCCGCGACGATAAAGCCAATAATCAGCGGCGTGAGGATCCCGGCCAGATTGGCGCAGAAGTTAAACAGCCCGCCGGTCAGCCCGCCCAGCCCCTGCGGGGCGATATCGGAAATCAGCGTCCAGCCGAGGCCGACCATGCCCTGGCCAAAGAAGGCGAAGGACATCACGAGGATCACCGCCAGATCGCTGGTCAGCCAGTTAGCGGAGATAATCGTGCTGGCCATCAGCAGGCCGGCAACGCTAGGCAGCTTGCGCCCGAGGGTCGCCGAGCCGGTGGCCTTCAGCAGCTTGTCGGAGACCCAGCCGCCGAACATCCCCCCGCCGGCGGCGGCGAGGAACGGCAGGATGGCGAAGAAGCCCACCTTTAGCCACGGCATGTGGCGCTCGGTCGCCAGGTAGGTTGGGAACCAGGTCAGGAAAAAGACCAGTACCGTATTGCCGGCAAACTGACCGATGCTGGCGCCGAGGATCTGCCGCTTGCCGAGCAGCTGGCGGACCAGCGGCCAGCTGAAGACCATCCGCTGCTGCGCCGCGTTAGTCATGCCGCCGCCGCTGGCAATATGCTCGCGCTCCTGCGGGCTCAGCTGCTTATCCTCATGCGGATCGCGGTAGCAGCACCACCACACCAGCGCAAAAAGCACCCCGACCGCGCCGACGCTGATAAACAGCGTCCGCCAGCCGAAGCTGCCCATGATCCAGAACAGCAGCGGCGAGAAGCAGGCCAGCCCAAGATATTCGCCCACCGTATACACCGCGGTGGCTTTGGCCCGCTCCTGCTGGGGGAACCAGGCGCTGACTACCCGGCTGTTGACCGGAAAGCACGGCGCTTCGCTGACCCCAAGGCCAAAACGGCAAAGCAGCAGCGTCTTGAGGCCAATCGCCATGCCGTGAAACAGGGTAAACAGCGACCACAGGGTCAACGACAGAAAATAGGTCACCTTGTTGCCGAAGCGGTCGAGAAACAGGCCGCCGGGGATCTGCGCCAGCGCGTAGGTCCAGGCGAAGGCGGAGAAGACGATCCCCATCACCGCAGCGTCAATGCCGAGCTCGGAGGTTAGGCTGGGGGCCGCAATGCCTAATACCGTGCGGTCAAGGTAGTTAACCATCGTACCGACGGCCAGCAGCGAAAGGATCCCGATCCGCCGCCGGGAGCGGCGAGCGGTGGTCGCGGTCTCTGCCGTCGCCGCGTGGTTATGGCTATAAGAACTCATAGTCGTTTCCTGTCATAGACACCTTATCACCCGCGCTTTTTGCGTGGACGGCAGGAACGTTGCCGCCTTAGCGCAGCGCGAATGATGCGGTGCGTGGGGTGCAGATGAATGTTGTTATTGTATGGGTGATACGCACTTAATGAACCATTTGATACAAACTAGCCGTACTGCATCGCCGAAAGGCGTACCGCCGCGTTCGCCGCGCCGTAGAGCGCGTAGCCGCCGCGTCTTTCGGTCAATTCAAAGAAAAAGCGCCCCGATGAGAACGGTCGGGTGTAGAGATGCAGGAATTCACCGCCCTGACCATCGCGGTCGTAGAGGATCTGCAGACGTTTGAGCTGCGCCGCGCGCTCGTCGGCGCCAAAGCGCGCCACCAAATCCTCGTAGTAGTTTGCCGGGATCGGCAGCGCGTCGAGGGAGACCTCAGGCAGGCTATCGAGGGTGGCCGGCAGGTCCCGGCAGGCGAAGGCCGCATGCTGCAGTCCCGCGCCCTGATAACAGGCCACGGAGCGGGCAATCTGCGTCGCGCGGCTTTGAGAAATATTCAGCGCCAGGCGGACGTTGCCCTGCGGGCTGTGCACCGCGAGGCTGCGCACCAGACCGTACGGGTCCGGCAGCGTCTGTTCGTGTTCGAGCGTAAAGCCGAAGACCGTGCGGAAGAAGATAATCCAGTTATCGCGGCTGTCCGCCTCCATCCCGAGCGCCAGGTGATCGATGCCGCTGTAATCATCGCGCACGGCCGCAGGCGGCTGCAGGTGGAAATCACGGGCGTAGATATCGTCCCCGTGCTCAATCAGATAAATCAGGCTGCCGTCCGGGGCGCAAACCGCCGGGATCGGGCTTTCGTTCGGCCCGGCGTCGCCCTGCCAGGTGGCGTAGCCGTAGGCGCGAGCGCGGGCAATAATCGGCGCGCTGCGGCTGACGCCGAGGGCCATCGCGCACAGCGAAACCCCGTGGCGCTGGTGGAAATGGTCGGCCCAGCTGTGCGGCTGAAAGTTGACGATGGCGCGTGCCGCACCGTTACGCCACAGCGCCACCTGCTTCGAACGATGCCGCCCCTCCTGCTGAAAACCCAGCTGCGCCAGACGCTGGCCGAGAGCTTTGGCCTCGGAGGGGCTGGCGGCAAACTCAATAAACTCCAGCCCGGCGTAGTGCGCAGGCTCCGGTGCGTCAAACAGCGCCGCATCGCTGCTCGCCAGCCGGCGCCGGGTCTGCTCCTCCAGCCACAGCAGCGAGCGGTAGCCGTCCTTCGCCGTCGCGCCGTTCGGCGAGGCGCGAAAACCATCGTTAAAGATCTCCAGCGACCACGGGCCGCGATAGCCGCAGCGGGTCAGCTCGCAGGCAAAATCCACCAGCGGCAGCTGCCCCTGGCCGGGGAAGCAGCGGAAATGGCGGCTCCATTCGAGGACATCCATCTTCATCAGCGGCGCGTCGGCAAGCTGCAGGAAGGTGATTTTAGCCACCGGCACTTCGTGCAGGCGCGACAGATCGTCGCCGCGCGCCAGGATATGGAAGCTGTCGAGCACGATGCCCATCGCCGGACTGTTAACCGCTTTTACCCGCTCCCAGGCCTGATGCCAGAGGTTAACGTGCGTTCCCCAGGCCAGCGCCTCATAGCCGACGATAATCCCCTCTTGTTCCGCCAGATCCGCCAGGGCGCGAAGGTCGGCCACCTGCAGGGCGATATCGGCGGAGCAGTCCGGCTGTACGTTGCTGCACAGCAGCATGGTGTCGCAGCCGAGCTCATGCATCAGCGCGAATTTTCGTTTCGCGCGCGCCAGATTGGCCGCAAACTGCGCGCGGCTGGCGCCTTCAAAATCGCGAAAGGGTTGAAAAAGCGTGATTTTTAGCCCTAAATCAGCCGCCAGGTTACGAATATCCGCCGGCGTGCCCGTATAATAGAGCAGATCGTTTTCGAAGATTTCGACGCCCTGATAACCCGCAGCGGCGATGGCGTGAAGCTTTTCAGGTAAGGTACCGGAAATCGAGACGGTGGCGATTGAGCGCAGCATAGATCCTCGTGTCATCAGCGGACGTGAGCCATGAATATGTATCATTTGGTTCATTCGCGCCACGCAAGGTTGCTAAATTGTGATCGTTATGTGTATTTTTTGTCTCTCAGAAAAAAGGAGTGGTTATGTCCGTGGTTGCTCATGATGAAGCACAATCCCTGAAAGAGCGGATCTTCGCCGCCGCGATTGCCGTATTTGCCGAACACGGGCTTTCGGGGGCGCGGATGGAGCAGATTGCCGTCGAAGCGCAGACCACCAAGCGGATGGTGGTCTACTACTTCAAAAGTAAAGAGCAGCTGTATCAGGCGGTTCTGCAGCACGTCTACGCCCGCATCCGCGAGACGGAGCAGCAGCTCGGGCTGGAGCAGCTTCCTCCGGTTGAGGCGCTGGTTCAGCTGGTGAAGTGGAGCGTGCGCTATCACGCGACGCACGCCGACTTTATGCGCGTTATCTGTATGGAGAATATGCAGCGCGGGAAGTGGCTGCAGGCGTCCGGGCAGCTAAAACCGCTGAACCGAACCGCCCTGTCCATTCTCGAGGACATTCTCCAGCGCGGGCAGCAGCAGGGAATTTTTCAGGCCGGGCTCGAGGCGCGGGACGTCCATCGGCTGATCAGCAGCTTTAGCTTTTATCAGGTCTCGAACTTTTACACCTTCAGCAGCCTCTATCTCGACGATCCGCTGCCGGAAATCGACGATGAAGCGATGGTCGCCCACCACTGCGATATCGCGGTAAAAGCGGTGGTGCGCTTCGTTATCTCCTGAAGCCTGAAGCGCGGCCGTCGGCGTTATTCATGTCCGGATAAGGCGTGAATAACCCGGGTCATCGCTTCATGCGTCAGCTCAGAGCGGGCGATTTTTGAATTCGCCAGCGCGGTGCGCACGACGCCGGCAATCACGATATGTTTCGGTTCCTGACCAAGATCGCGCATTTCGAGCACCACTTTCCCCACCACGCGGCACATTTCCTGGTACAACTCGTCGTCTTTCGCTCGGTTTCCCATCGAATTTCGCTCGCAAATTATCATTATCAATCAAATCATTATTGATATATTTTCCGTATAAATCAAACCAGCCCGCAGTTTCTTCGCTAATGGCGAATTTACGTAACAAAACCGCGGTAAAAACCGCGCGTCGGGGCCGATTTAGCTTAGCGACTGGCGAAAATTTGTGTTGCAGATAAGATTGTAATTGGTGTGAGTTTTGTTGCGTTAGTATAACGAAAAATGAAACGTTGTTTTCATTTTCCTTTTTTGTTTCATCGTCGTATAATGCACACCGAATCTTTCTTGAATGGTTTCAGCACATTGGACTGCATGACTAAAAGCATACAAAATTGCCTCTTTTCATGGGCTGAACCGCCAGCACACATTCTTCTGCACGCTTTTTTGTTGTCACCTATCCTTAGAGCGTGCCATAGCAACTTTCGCAATACAGGTTTGACTCCACGGCACTGCGCCCACGGAGCGAGATTCCCCAATCCTTCACAACTTAAAGACTAATACCTTCATGAAAAAGACCAAAATCGTTTGCACCATCGGTCCGAAAACCGAATCCGAAGAGATGTTAACCAAGATGCTGGACGCGGGCATGAACGTCATGCGTCTGAACTTCTCTCACGGCGACTATGCTGAACACGGTCAGCGCATCCAGAACCTGCGCAATGTGGTGAGCAAAACCGGTAAAACCGCCGCTATCCTGCTGGATACCAAAGGTCCGGAAATTCGCACCATCAAGCTGGAAGGCGGCAACGACGTCTCCCTGAAAGCGGGCCAGACCTTCACCTTCACCACAGACAAATCCGTGGTCGGCAACAACGAAATCGTCGCCGTTACCTATGAAGGTTTTACCTCTGACCTCTCCGTAGGCAATACCGTACTGGTTGACGATGGTCTGATCGGCATGGAAGTGACCGCCATCGAAGGTAAAAACGTTATCTGTAAAGTGCTGAATAACGGCGACCTCGGCGAGAACAAAGGCGTTAACCTGCCGGGCGTCTCTATCGCTCTGCCGGCGCTGGCTGAGAAAGACAAACAGGATCTGATCTTCGGCTGCGAACAGGGCGTTGACTTTGTTGCCGCATCCTTTATCCGTAAGCGTTCTGACGTGGTAGAAATCCGCGAGCACCTGAAGGCTAACGGCGGCGACAACATCCAGATCATCTCCAAGATCGAAAACCAGGAAGGCCTGAACAACTTCGACGAAATCCTTGAAGCCTCTGACGGCATCATGGTTGCTCGCGGTGACATGGGCGTTGAAATCCCGGTTGAAGAAGTTATCTTCGCCCAGAAAATGATCATCGAAAAATGTATCCGCGCGCGCAAAGTGGTTATCACAGCGACCCAGATGCTGGACTCCATGATCAAGAACCCGCGTCCGACCCGTGCGGAAGCCGGCGACGTTGCTAACGCCATCCTCGACGGCACCGACGCCGTGATGCTCTCCGGCGAATCCGCCAAAGGTAAATACCCGCTGGAAGCCGTCACTATCATGGCGACCATCTGCGAGCGTACCGACCGCGTGATGACCAGCCGTCTGGAGTTCAACAACGACAACCGCAAGCTGCGCATCACCGAAGCCGTTTGCCGTGGTGCCGTTGAGACCGCCGAAAAACTGGAAGCGCCGCTGATCGTCGTCGCTACCCAGGGCGGTAAATCCGCTCGCGCCGTGCGTAAATACTTCCCGGATGCCACCATCCTGGCGCTGACCACCAACCAGACCACCGCCCGTCAGCTGGTGCTGACCAAAGGCGTGGTACCGCAGCTGGTTGACCAACTGGCCTCTACCGACGACTTCTACCGTCTGGGCAAAGAGCTGGCCCTGCAGAGCGGTCTGGCGCGTAAAGGCGACGTCGTTGTGATGGTCTCCGGTGCGCTGGTTCCGAGCGGAACAACCAATACCGCATCCGTGCACGTGCTGTAATAATTTACAGGCTAATACCTGTTTTTTTAAAGGCGCCTCCCTGAGGCGCTTTTTTTTTATTCAATCCCTAGCTGCTCTTAATAAAAATGCAAATCGGAATTTACTATTTAATAAGAGATTATCTAAGATGAATCCGATGGAAGCGTCCTGTTTTCACACGGATTTTTAAACTAATCCTCCAAATTCGTTGTTTCTTTGAGCGAACGATCAAAAATAGGCGTATTACCGTAAAAAAATATTCTCATCCCAAAAAAGTTTGTGTAATACTTGTAACGCTACATGGAGATTAACTCAATCTAGAGGGTATTAATAATGAATCGTACTAAACTGGTACTGGGCGCGGTAATCCTGGGTTCTACTCTGCTGGCTGGTTGCTCCAGCAATGCTAAAATCGATCAGCTGTCTTCTGACGTTCAGACTCTGAACGCTAAAGTTGACCAGCTGAGCAACGACGTGAACGCAATCCGTTCCGACGTTCAGGCTGCTAAAGATGACGCAGCACGCGCTAACCAGCGTCTGGACAACCAGGCTACTAAATACCGTAAGTAATAGTGCCTGTGTAATAGAAATGGCGCACATTGTGCGCCATTTTTTTGTCCCTCCCCGCCCGATTTACTGCACTCTTTTGCTCTCATCCACCGGCGCATTCTGCACCGACAAACTCGATACCGCCTCTCCAGCACTGCCCTGTTCACCGCCAGAAACCACCACCGGATAGCCCGCTCGTCTCGACAGCGCGCGCTTCAGCTGCGCCTCATCAACGGACTTATCGCCGGAAAACTGATGGAATTCTGCCGGCAGCGTATAGGCAAGGGTGCGGGTATTGCCGCTTTCATCCTGCGACAGCGGCCGATGGACCTCGACGTAGCGCCTGCCGTCCGGCTCAACCGCAAACTTCACCGGCTGATTGATGATGCGTACCGGCGTTCCGGTCTTCACCTGGCTAAAGAGCGCCTGAATGTCGGCGGCGTTCATGCGCATACAGCCGGAGCTGACCCGCAGGCCAACGCTGTCCGGCGCGTTGGTGCCGTGAATGAGGTATTCGCCGTTACCGTACGCCAGGCGCAGCGCATAGCGTCCCAGAGGGTTGTTTGGCCCCGCCGGGATAACGGGCGGCAGCTTAATCCCTTTCTCCAGCGAGCGGGCGCGGATGCCCGCCGTCGGGGTCCAGGTCGGATTGGGGATCTTCTGCCCAACGCGGGTGGTCATCTCCGGCGTTTCCAGGCCAAGCTGGCCAATGCCGAGCGGATAGACCTGAACCAAATTTTGCCCCGGCGGGAAGTAGTACAGCCGCAGCTCCGCCAGGTTCACCACAATCCCCTCCCGGGGCGTGTCGGGCAGCAGCATCTGCGACGGGATCAGCACCTGAGTGCCCGGTTTAGGCTCCACCGGCGCCAGCGTATCGTTAGCTTCGAGGATCAGCATTGCCGCGGTATCAAAGTGACGAGCAATCGCCTGCAGGTTGCGATCCCCCTCCTGTACCGTCCAGAATTGATTTTGACCAATGATCCTGCTGTTAGCAGGAGGAAGTGGGTAATCTACCGCCCAGGCGCCGTGCTGAGCGCTCAGGGCCGTCAGAAGGGATATCGTGAGGAGAGTCGCGCGTTTCATACTGAGATTCCTTCTTTCGCTAATAAAACGCCAGGATCTGTATATCGGTGGGAAACGCGTTCCCACCGAACGTAACAGAATGAAATCTACCTGTTTATTCTAGCTAAGATTTGCGGCTTTCGCGCGAATAGCGCGAATCATGGCTTCCAGCCCCTGCGACCGCGATGGCGTAAGGTGCTGAGTCAGCGCCATCTTTTCAAACCACGGGCGAACGTCAAAGGCGGTGATATCCTTGGCCGTCATTTGGTCATAGAGGATAAACACCACGGCGATGAGCCCCTTGACGATAGCCGCATCGCTATCGCCGCGCAGCGCGAGCACGCCCGATTCGCTCTGCTCGATAACAATCCATACCTGGCTCTGGCAGCCCTGGATAATATTTTGCGCCGTGTGCTCCTCGGCGCTCAGCGGCGCCAGCCGCTGGCCAAGCTCAATAATATAGAGGTACTTCTCTTCCCAGTTCGCGCAACGGCTGAAGTTGCGCAGCAGTTTATCTTTATCCGGTAACGCCGCCATGATTGCTTCCTTTAGCCTAATAGCCGGTGAATGCGCTGTAGTCCTGCGACCAGCCGATCCACGTCTTCCGTGGTATTGTACATCGCCAGCGACGCCCGACACATTGCCGGTACGCTAAAGAAGTCCATCAGCGGCATGGCGCAGTGATGGCCGGTGCGGATGGCGATGCCGTAGTTATCGAGGAAGCTGCCGACATCGTAGGCGTGGTGCGCCCCGAGGTTAAAGGCTATCACTCCGAGCCGCTGCGGCGGGCCGTAGACGATAAGGTCCGGCACTTTTGCCAGCTCCTGCAGCGCGTAGCGCATCAGGGTCTGTTCATATTCGCCGATCTGCGCCAGCCCCAGCGCGCTGACGTACTCCAGCGCCGCGCCAAGCCCGATAATCCCGCCGGTATTTGGCGTCCCCGCCTCAAAGCGCCACGGCGCTTTTGCCCAGGTGGTGCCCTGGGTCAGGCTGACGGTGGCGATCATCGAACCGCCCCCTTCCCACGGCGGCATCTCATCCAGCAGGTCCGCTTTACCGTAGAGGATCCCGATCCCGGTCGGGCCGTACAGCTTGTGTCCGGAGAAGACGTAGAGGTCGCAGTCCAGCGCCTGGACGTCCACCGCGTGATGCATCACCGCCTGAGCGCCGTCCACCAGCACCCTGGCCCCGTGCTGATGCGCCAGGGCGATCAGCGCCGGCAGCGGGTTTTCAATGCCCA
>NZ_JAQGFU010000169.1:0-9782 GCF_030078455.1 Klebsiella sp. Ech2A
GTCCTGCGCTGCTCCTGCCAGAACTGCTTGTCCCGCTGCCAGCCGTCGCTGCCGTAGTAGCGCTGATACTCTTCCACCACCTCGGCGAACGGCGTAAACGGCGAATCCGGCGTCGGCTCTCCGCGCTGCCAGGCGCGGTAAATAGCGGCGATCTGGCGGGTAATGGCAGGGAAGCTGAAGCCATCGACGAGTAAATGATGATAGCGCTGATACCAGTACCAGCGATTGTCCGCCGTGCGCAGCAGCCGGTGACAGACCAGCGGATTACCGCTATCGACGCGCAAATTCTGTTCAAGGTCGGCCCGCATAATGGCCAGCGCGGCGGCGTGCGGATCGTCCGCCTCGCGCAGGTCATGGTGCTGCGGTTCGTCGAAGCGACGGGCCTCATCGACCCACTGCCAGGCTTCGCCGTTGTCTTCGCAAAAGCGCAGGCTTAGCGTGTCGGCCTGGGCCAGGCCGGCGACGATCGCCCGGCCGAGCAGCGCCGGATCGAGGCTGCCGCTGAGCTCAACGTAGTGAGCGACGCTCCAGGCGCCGGGCAGCGTTGACAGCCGCTCCGCCATCCAGATCCCCGGCTGCGCTGCAACCAGCGGTAAACGAGTGGTCATCATCGGCTCCTTAGGACGCGTAGTGCGCGGGGGTGAGGGTTGACCAGTTCGCCGCCAGCCAGGCATTGCACGCTTCCAGCGACTGCGGCGAACACTCTACCGTCCAGCCCTCCGGCAGCGCGCAGTGATGGGGCCACAGGCTGTACTGCTGCAGCTCGTTACGCAGAATGTAAAACTGCCCTTGCGGATTATCGAAGGGGTTACTGAATTGCATTTCAAACTCCTGTTAATACTCGCTATCCTGCTGGCCGCATCCGCAGCCCTCGCGCACGATCAATGATTCGGTTCTGGCGGGCGTCCCGATGGGACGGACTCCGCGGATTGCCATAGCTGAATGAGTCCCGCCGTCAGCCCGCCGCGCCAGCACAGCGCATCGTGCCCGCCGTCAACCTGGCGCCAGAAAACCGACCGTTTTGGCGGCGGCAGCTGGGCTAAAAGCGCCTGATTGGCGCGGAAAATAAGAGGTTCCCGCTCGCCGGCTTCGAGCCAGATTCGCAGCCCGTCGGCGCTTAGCTCCCCCGCTTTCAGGCCTTCAATCAGCGCGCCATCCTGCGCGCCGCCGCGGTGCGGCCACCAGTAGGATCCGGACTGGCTGAGCACGCAGCCAAAACGCTGCGGCCAGTTCAGGGCGGCGAACATTGCCGCCAGGCCGCCAAAGCTCTGCCCGGCCACGACGGTACGCTCGGCCCGGTCGCTAAATTCCGCGATTTGGCGCACCTGCGGCAGGAGCTCCTCCTGTACCGCCAGCCAAAAATCGCGGTTGCACGGCAGCTCGCGGCTGCGGTGCGCGCTATCGATAACGTCGATCAGCAGATACACCGCCGCCGGCAGCCGGCCCTCGCGGGTCAGCCCGGCCAGCGGCGACCATACCGGCATGCTCTCGGCCCAGAACTGGCCGTCCAGCAGCACCGCCAGCGGGCGCTCTTTTTCCGCGCCGTCGCCGGTGGCATAAACCCACACCCGACGGCTGTTGCCAAGCCGCGCGCTGCGCCACTGGATGCAGACCGGCGGAGCATAGTTTTCATCGCGCAGCGCCCAGCCGGGCTGCTCCGGCGCCTGAGGAAGTTCCAGCGCGGAGACCGCGTGGCCGCGCCCCCCCTTCCAGCTTTGCACATTGAGCGGGTCGGCTACCGCGCGCGGCAGCAGGCGTCGCCAGCCCTCGCGCAGCAGGGTGCGGTCCGGCGCGTCGCCGTTAAAAATCTCAGGAGCAAAATCGTCATCGCGTTCGGAGGGGATAAAACAGTAGCTGCCGCGCCAGGTCGGCGAGAGCGTGGTCTGCCATTGCCAGGCATCGGTGCCCGGGACGCGACGTAGGGTTTGCGGAACGGCATTTTTGTGGTGGTCGGTGACGCCGGTGATGTAGATCCACACCCGCCGCGTCGCCGAAGTGGCCTCGCTGCCCGCCGGGTCCCGCCACCAGAACGTCACCCGGTACGCATCGCCAGACGCCTCCGACTGCGGGCCGCTCAGGCTCTGCCACCAGTCATCGCTTCCTGTTTTTAACATTAAATAACCCTATGTTTATCGTGATATTTATCAATAAACGTAATATTTTGTTGATAATATTATTGATAACTATTTTCATTTGCAATAGCGTATTACCGCGCGTAGGAATGAGTAACTTCTAAAAACATGTCAGAGATGGCGGGCATCTGTCCTCTACTGGCAACATTTGTGCATGCCGTCACCTCTCCCGCTGGGAAGAGGTCTTTGGGGAAAGCGGCAACAGACAGCTGGATGATATTAAAATGAATAACAGGATCAAATCCCTGGCCTTGCTGGTCAATCTGGGAATTTATGGTGTTGCCTTCCCGCTGTGCGCGGAAGAGACCACAGACAGCAAACAAACGGCCGCCGAAGAAACCATGGTGGTTACCGCAGCGGAGCAGAACCTGCAGGCGCCCGGCGTCTCCACCATCACCGCCGATGAAATTCGTAAACGTCCGCCGGCCCGCGATGTTTCAGAAATCATCCGCACCATGCCGGGCGTTAACCTGACCGGCAACTCCACCAGCGGCCAGCGCGGCAACAATCGCCAGATTGATATTCGCGGCATGGGCCCGGAAAATACCCTGATCCTGATTGACGGTAAGCCGGTCACCAGCCGTAACTCCATTCGTCTCGGCTGGCGCGGCGAGCGCGATACCCGCGGCGATACCAGCTGGGTGCCGCCGGAAATGATCGAACGCATTGAGGTCATCCGCGGCCCGGCGGCGGCGCGCTACGGCAACGGCGCGGCGGGCGGCGTGGTCAATATCATCACCAAAAAAGGCGGCAACGAGTGGCACGGTTCATGGAATGCCTACATGAACGCCCCGGAGCATAAAGACGAGGGCGCCACCAAGCGCACCGACTTTAGCCTTAGCGGCCCGCTGGGCGGCGATTTCAGCTTCCGCCTGTTCGGCAACCTCGACAAAACGCAGGCCGACGCCTGGGATATCAACCAGGGACATCAGTCCGAGCGTACCGGCATCTACTCCGATACCCTGCCGGCCGGGCGTGAAGGGGTCGAGAATAAAAACATCAACGGCGTCGTGCGCTGGGACTTCGCACCGATGCAGTCGCTGGAGTTTGAGTCGGGCTACAGCCGCCAGGGCAACCTCTACGCGGGCGACACGCAGAACACCAACACCAACGACCTGGTGAAAGAGAACTACGGTAAAGAGACCAACCGCCTCTATCGTCAGACCTACTCCGTCACCTGGAACGGCGGCTGGGATAACGGTATCACCACCAGCAACTGGGCGCAGTACGAACACACCCGCAACTCGCGTAAGGGCGAAGGCCTGGCCGGGGGTACTGAAGGGATCTTTAATAGCGATAAGTTTAGCGATATCGACCTTTCCGACGTAATGCTGCACAGCGAAATCAGCATTCCATTCGACCTGTGGGTCAATCAGAATCTGACCCTGGGGACCGAATGGAACCAGCAGCGGATGAAGGATAACGCCTCCAATACCCAGACCTTTATGGGCGGCGATATTCCGGGCGCAAGCAGCACCGGCCGTAGCCCTTACTCACAGGCGGAGATCTTCTCGCTGTTTGCCGAAGACAACGTTGAGCTAACCGACTCCACCATGCTGACGCCAGCGCTGCGTTTCGATCACCACAGCATCGTCGGCAATAACTGGAGCCCGTCGCTGAACCTGTCCCAGGGTTTGGGCGACGACTTTACCCTGAAGATGGGTATTGCCCGCGCCTATAAAGCGCCGAGCCTGTATCAGACCAACCCGAACTACATCCTGTACAGTAAGGGCCAGGGCTGCTACGCCAGCGCGACCGGCACCGGCTGCTATATGGTGGGTAACGATGACCTGAAGGCAGAAACCAGCATCAACAAAGAGATCGGCCTCGAATTTAAACGCGACGGCTGGCTGGCGGGCGTGACCTGGTTCCGCAACGACTACCGCGACAAAATCGAAGCGGGCTACGCTCCGCTCTCCTCTACATCAAGCGGTAAGGTGAAAACCGATATTTACCAGTGGGAGAACGTGCCGAAAGCGGTGGTAGAGGGCCTGGAAGGGACGTTAAACGTGCCGGTTAGCGAGACCGTTAACTGGACCAACAACATCACCTACATGCTGCAGAGTAAGAATAAAGAGACCGGCGATCGTCTGTCGATTATCCCGGAATATACCCTGAACTCGACCCTCAGCTGGCAGGTATACGACGATGTTTCCGTGCAGTCGACCTTTACCTGGTACGGCAAGCAGGAGCCGAAGAAGTATAACTACAAGGGTCAGGCAGTTACCGGCAGCGAGAAGAACGAGGTTAGCCCATACAGCATCCTCGGCCTGAGCGCGACCTGGGACGTCACCAAAAACGTCAGCCTGACCGGCGGCGTGGATAACGTCTTCGATAAGCGCCACTGGCGTGCGGGTAACGCCCAAACTACCGGCGGCACCACCGGTTATATGTACGGCGCGGGTGCCGAAACCTATAACGAATCGGGCCGTACCTGGTATATGGGCATCAACACTCACTTCTGATTGCTCGCCTGAATCCCGCCGCCCTCTGGCCATAGAGGGCGGCGGGCAAATCGGTTAACATCCTTTCATGCACACACGTCACAGCACGCTTCTCCTTGCCGGACATCTGCTTCAGCGGATTGATTTCGACCCTGCCAGCTTCCAGCCCGCGGATCTGCTGTGGCTGCCCCATCACGCCCTGCTCACCGCAGGCGGCCGCAAGCGCCAGACCGAACACCTTGCCGGACGCATCGCCGCCGTGCACGCCCTGCGCGAAGTTGGCGAAAAAGTGCCGCCGCCGCCCGGCGAGCAGCGCCAGCCGCTGTGGCCCGCGCCGTGGTTCGGCAGCATCAGCCACTGTGAAAACAGCGCCCTGGCGGTGGTCTCCCCTAACCCGATAGGGATTGATATTGAGCGCCGCTTTACCCCGGCGCTGGCGGCGGAGCTCGAAAGCAGCATTATCAACGCCGCGGAAAAACCGCTGCTGGCGGCCAGCGGCCTGCCCTTTGCGCTGGCGCTGACGCTGGCGTTCTCGGCGAAAGAGAGCGGGTTTAAGGCGCTGCCCCTTCCCCGTCAGACCGGGATGGATTTTCTGCGTATGCGGATAACGTCTATAAAGGAGGGAATGCTGCGGATGCAAATTGATGATGAGAGCGTTGAGGTTCACTGGCTGGAATGCGACGCGCGGGTCATCACCCTCTGCGGGAAGCGCAAATAGCGCCACCCGCGCGGCAGCCCGCACGGGTTTTTAGCGCTACGGTTAGCCCAGCGTCCGGGCCAGCGCCGCGATCGCCGGCGCATCGAAACCGTGGTGCTGACGAAGCCAGCCGCGGTCCGCCGCCGCCGCGTACTCACCGTCAGGGATCCCCAGACGCTTCAGGGGGATGCCGGCGCCGCCTTCGGCCAGCACTTCGGCAACCAGGCTGCCGAGTCCGCCATTGACGTTGTGCTCTTCAACCGTGATGACCGCGCGGCAGCCCTGCAGCGCCGCCAGCAGCGCCTGAGTGTCGCAAGGGCGGATTGACGGCACGCTCACCACCTTCGCCTCAATGCCCTGCTCGGCCAGCAGCTCCGCAGCGTCAACGATTTCATGCACCGTCGAGCCCGTCGCAACCAGCGCAATATCCCGGCCTTCGCGCAGGGTAATCACCGCCCCGGGGACAAAGCGGTAGTTCTCATCGTGCAGCTCCGGCAGCGCCTTGCCGTCCAGGCGGATATAGACCGGCCCCTGATGCTGGATGGCGTAGTCGATTATCTGCCGGCACTCGCGCGGCGTAGAGGGGGCAAAGATCTGGATATTGCCGAACCCGCGCATCACGGCAAGGTCGTCAATAGAGTGATGGGTGCTCGCCAGCGGGCCGTAGCTGGCCCCGGCGTTGAGGCCGAACAGCTTAACGTTGGTGTTGTTGTAGCAGACGTCGACTTTGATCTGCTCATTGGCGCGCGAAATCAGGAAGGGGGCGGCGTTACAGGTCACCGCAACTTTCCCGCCCAGCGCCAGCCCGGCCGCCATGCCGACCATGCTTTGCTCGGCAATCCCGACGTTAACCAGACGGCCGGGGAATTGTTTAATAAAGGGCGCTATTTTCGCCGTCGAGGTGGAATCAGCAACGACCGGCACCAGATCGACGCCGCTTTCTACCGCGTCAATAAACGCCTGCACCATTACGCTCGCCAGGTGTTCTGCATTACTCATCTTTCAGTTCCTCCAGTGCCAGTTCAATCTCTTCGCCTTTCGGTACCCGGTGGTGCCATTCCGGACGCCCCTGGATAAAGGAAATACCGGCGCCTTTTGTGGTGTTGGCAATAATGACGTTAGGTTTACCCGCCTGCTGCAGCCCTTCCAGAGCGGCCACCACAGAGGCCATATCGTTTCCCTGACACTCGGTCACGGTCATGCCAAACGCTTTCCACTTTTCAGCAAGCGGGTCGGTATTCATAATCTCGCGGGTCGGCCCGGCGAGCTGCAGGTTATTTTTATCGTTGATAATAATCAGGTTATCGAGCTCGTAGTGCGCCGCAGCCAGCGCCGCCTCCCAGTTGCTGCCCTCGGCCAGCTCGCCATCGCCGGTAATTAAAAAGATGCGGCGGCGGCTGTTGCTCTTTTTCGCCGCCAGCGCCAGCCCCACCGCAACCGGCAAACCGTGGCCCAACGCGCCGGTATTCAGCTCGATGCCGGGGGTTTTTTGGCGAACCGGGTGGCCGGGAAGATGCGAGTTCGCATGCTGATAGGTCGCCAGCCATTCGACCGGGAAAAAGCCGGCTTCCGCCAGCACGCAGTAGTAGCACCCTACCGCGTGGCCTTTAGACTGGATGTAAATATCCCGCTCGGGGTCGGCAATCTGCTCGGGGGAGACGTTCAGCTCGCGGAAGTAGAGCGCGGTCAGGAGCTCTACCTGCGACAGATCGGCGCCGGTATGCCCCCCGGCCGGACTGTTGGCATTCAATCTGATAATGTGGCGGCGCACCGCGCGAGCTTGACGCTCAAGAGCCTGGACATCGTAGCTATAGGGATTCATTTAATACCTCTGAATTTAATTTCAACTTGGAATATTTATTCCGTCAGGGACTAAAAAAACCAGACATCCCCAGGCAGCGCATCATCAGGCTTCCGCCGCTGCATCATACTCAGGAACATTCTGCCTCCTTAACTATCAGGCCCGTCTGTGCCTGGATAAGTTTTCAGTTGACTTGATATCACTATGAATATATATTCAATAATGATTCTTTATTCAATTATGTCGCAACTGTTCTGTTTTTGTCCATAGCTGATTTTGAGGATTGATAAAAGTTAGAGTTTCATCACACTTAGTTCTCTTTCTTTTTCACGTATGATAAAAGCCTCTATACCCTGAATTATTCGCCCTGCGGTCTGCTCAGGCAGAGGGTCGGCGC
The DNA here is from genome assembly GCF_030078455.1 of Klebsiella sp. Ech2A. Classification (NCBI taxonomy): domain Bacteria; kingdom Pseudomonadati; phylum Pseudomonadota; class Gammaproteobacteria; order Enterobacterales; family Enterobacteriaceae; genus Klebsiella; species Klebsiella sp. Ech2A. The sequence continues at coordinate 7,472 of NZ_JAQGFU010000169.1, forward strand.
GGTTAACGCGCAGCGCCAACAGAGATGCGGTTTTGGCATGACGGGTATAACATAATGGATGTACGTTAATGATTTTCGGGGATATATATGGCTAAGCAGGATGAACAAAGGCTGTTAGTTAAGATTGCCACGCTTTACTATCTTGAAGGACGAAAGCAGTCCGACATTGCACAACTTCTTTCGCTCTCCCAGTCATTTGTCTCCCGCGCCATCACCCGCTGCCAGAAAGAAGGGGTGGTAAAAATTAGCGTCGTTCAGCCCTCGAATATTTTTCTCAACCTCGAAAAAGGCATCGAAGATCGCTACGGAATTAAGCAGGCTATCGTCGTCGATACCGAAGAGGATGCCAGCGATCACACCCTCAAGCGCGCGATTGGCTCCGCTGCCGCCCACTATCTGGAAACCCGCCTGCGGCCGAAAGATCTGATCGGCGTCTCCTCATGGAGCTCGACCATCAGGGCGATGGTCGATGAGGTTCACGCGCAGAACTTAAAGGCCAGCGGAGTCATCCAGCTGCTCGGCGGCGTCGGACCGAACGGCAACGTCCAGGCCACCATCCTGACCCAGACGCTCGCCCAGCATCTTAACTGTCAGGCCTGGCTGCTTCCTTCGCAGAGCATTGAGGGCTCGATGGCGGAGAAAAACCGCCTCATCGCCAGCCAGGACGTCGCCGACGTGGTTTCACGCTTCGACGAGGTTGATATTGCCATCGTCGGGATCGGTATTCTCGAACCCTCACAGCTGCTGAAAACGTCCGGTAACTACTACCACGAAGATATGCTGCAGGTGTTGGCCGAGCGCGGCGCGGTGGGGGATATCTGCCTGCACTACTACGACAAACAGGGCCGGGCCGTGTTAAGCGATGATGAAGATCCTGTTATCGGCATGGCGCTGGAAAAAGTAAAAAAATGCCCCAACGTCGTGGCGCTGGCCGGCGGTAGCGATAAGGTTGCGGCGATCAAAGGCGCCCTCTCCGGCGGCTATATCGACGTTTTAATCACCGATTACCCGACCGCGAGGCTGCTGGTCACCGGCTAATTTTCCAGCAGATATCTTTTTTGCATGCCTTTGCGCCCCCCCTTCAGATGCCAAGGCGTGCGAAATAAACAGTTATATTTCAATATGCTGATCGAATATCTCCGCACTTGCCTCCTCTGCCCTCCGGGCATTTATCCATTCAGATAAGTGTGATTGCCAGCACAATTGATAACTTTCCCTCTAGCCCCGGGGAAAGTTTCTGGCTAAGGTATTAAATAAATAATCACTATCGAATATATATTCAGTGATTACAAAAGTGATAACGAAATGTCACATCATGGCCTGCTCAGTCGCAACGCGATAGCGAGGAATGTTCGCCCCTCAGCGCCAGGACGCAGTGTGACTCAGGAGACTATCTAATGCCGGCAACACAGCAAGAGTTCATTATTGCGCTCGACGAGGGGACGACCAACGCCAAAGCGGTCGTGCTCGACGGCCGCGGCAACGTTATTGTCAAGTTTTCACAGCCCCTGGCGATTCAAACCCCGCGCGATGGCTGGGTAGAGCAATCCGGGGAGACGCTGATTGAGGCTTCCCTCGCGGTGATTGCCAAAGCGGTTGAGCACGTTGGCGCGGACAACGTGGCCGCACTCGCCATCAGCAACCAGCGGGAAACCGCCATCGGCTGGTATCGCCACAGCGGAAAGCCGGTTAACGCCGCCATCACCTGGCAATGCACCCGCAGCGCCGCGTTTTGCGACGAGCTGCGCCATGCGGGCAAAGAGCAGCAGATTAAAACCACCACCGGGCTGCCGATTGCGCCCCTGTTTTCCGCCTCCAAAATGCGCTGGCTGCTGGAGTCGATCCCCGAGGGTCGCCTTCTCGCCGAACGCGGCGAAATCTGCCTCGGCACCATCGATAGCTGGCTGCTGTGGAACTTAACCCACGGCGACGCTTTCTGCTGCGACTACTCCAACGCCGCGCGCACCCAGCTGCTCAATCTGCAGAGCGGGCAGTGGGACGACGACATGCTGGCGCTGTTCCAGATCCCCCGCGCCGCGCTGGCGGAGATTAAGCCCTCCAGCGGGCTGTTTGGCTACACCCGCGGGCTCGCGGCGATCCCTGACGGCATTCCGATCATGTCGATGGTCGGCGACTCCCACGCCGCGCTTTTTGGCCATGCGCTGGGGGAACTCGGGTGCGTGAAGGCCACCTACGGCACCGGCTCATCGGTGATGGCACCGGTTAAATCAGCCCAGTGCGACATTGACGCGCTGGCCACCACCATTGCCTGGCACGACGGCGAGCGCATCACCTACGGGCTGGAAGGGAA
>NZ_JAQGFU010000016.1:0-54381 GCF_030078455.1 Klebsiella sp. Ech2A
CAGCAGCATGGAGGCCAGCCCCACCGCCAGTACGTACGGGCCAAACAGCGCAATACCAACCTCTTTCGCGCTTATCGCGTTGCCTTCAATGCCCTGATCGTTAAGACCGAGGATGGCATAAACGATAACCACCAGCAGCACCGCGGAGAGGATGGCCGGGCCGATCCAGATCCCCGGCTGCAGCCACTTACGCTCCTGCTCAATTTCGCTGCCGCCAAGGTTAAGCATCATCACCACGAAGACGAACAGCACCATGATGGCCCCGGCGTAGACGATGATCTCCAGCGCCCCGGCGAAGTACGCGCCCAGCGCGAAGAACACGCCGGCAATCGCTAACAGCGAAATAATCAGGTACAGCAGCGCGTGCACCGGATTGGTGTGGGTGATCACCCGCAGGGTTGCGAGGATGGCGACAAGGCCACAGATATAAAAAGCGAATTCCATTGCCCTCTCCTTACGGTAACAGGCTCTTGACGTCGATAGGCTTAGCTTCGTTCTCTGCTTCGCCCTTATCTTTGCCGTCGATTGCCATACCCGCCATCCGGTAGAAGTTATATTCCGGGTATTTACCCGGACCGGAAATCAGCAGATCCTCTTTTTCGTACACCAGATCCTGACGCTTGTATTCACCCAGTTCGAAGTCCGGGGTCAACTGAATCGCCGTGGTTGGGCACGCTTCTTCACACAGACCGCAGAAAATGCAGCGTGAGAAGTTGATGCGGAAAAACTCCGGGTACCAGCGGCCGTCTTTGGTCTCTGCTTTTTGCAAAGAGATACAGCCTACCGGACACGCTACCGCACACAGGTTACAGGCAACGCAGCGCTCTTCGCCGTCCGGATCGCGCGTCAGCACGATGCGGCCACGATAGCGCGGCGGCAGATATACCGGCTCTTCCGGATACATCTGGGTTTCACGTTTGGCGAAGGCGTGCATCCCGATCATGCAGATACTGCGGACCTGGGTGCCGAACCCCACCAATAATTCTTTTAAGGTCATGGTCAATTCACCCCTTATTGCGCCTGCCAGAGAATGACAGCCGCCGTTACCAACAAGTTGATCAGCGTTAATGGCAGGCATACCTTCCAGCCAAAGGACATTACCTGGTCATAGCGTGGACGCGGTAATGATGCGCGGATCAAAATGAACATCATCATGAAGAACGCGGTTTTCAGCGCGAACCAGATGAACGGAGGTAACCATGGGCCATTCCAGCCGCCGAAGAACAGCGTCACGATCAGCGCCGATACGGTGACAATCCCGATATATTCACCGACGAAGAACAGGCCGAACTTCATGCCGGAATATTCAATGTGGTAGCCATCGGCCAGCTCCTGCTCGGCTTCCGGTTGGTCAAACGGGTGACGGTGACACACGGCCACGCCCGCAATCGCGAAGGTAACAAAGCCAAAGAACTGCGGGATAACGTTCCACAGATGCGCCTGGTTGTTGACGATATCGCCCATATTGAACGATCCCGCCTGCGCCACCACGCCCATCAGGGAGAGGCCGAGGAACACTTCGTAGCTCAGCGTCTGCGCGGAGGCGCGCATCGCGCCCAGCAGCGAGTATTTGTTGTTACTCGACCAGCCGGCAAACAGCACCGCGTAGACCGCCAGGCCTGCCATCATCAGGAAGAACAGAATGCCGATGTTCAGGTCGGCCACCACCCACGACGGGCTGACCGGCACGATAGCAAAGGCCAGCAGCAGCGAGGTAAAGGCAATAACCGGTGCCAGAGTAAAGATCACGCGATCGGTAAAGCGCGGAACCCAGTCCTCTTTAAAGAACATTTTGATCATGTCGGCAACCAGCTGCAGCGAACCGCCCCAGCCGACTCGGTTAGGTCCATAGCGGTTCTGGAACAGCCCGAGCAGACGACGTTCGCCGAAGCTCATAAACGCGCCGCAGGTGACAACCACCAGCAGAATGACCACCGCCTTCAGGATGCTTAACAGAATGTCGATGAGATCCGGTGTTAACCAACTCATGCTTTTGCCTCCTGCAGAGTATCAATACGCGCTCCGGTCAGAACCGGCGCAATGCCAGGCATGCCCATCGGTAGGCCAACCTGCCCTGCCGTCAGGCCCGCAGAGATAATCAGCGGCAGGCTGAGCAGATGCCCCTCCACGCTGAAGGAGACCATCGCCCCGGCGTTGACGCCAAGCTTCGCGGCATCTTCCGGGTTAAGCTTGAGATACGGCTGCGGCATGCGGCTCTGGAACACCGGCGAGCGCTGCGACAGCTCGTCGCTGCCGAAAAGATGGTAGTACGGCGCAATCCGCCATTTCCCTTCTTCGGCCTGGAAGCTTTCCGGCACCGCGGTGAAGTAATCCAGACCCTCGGCGGAAGCCTCAATCAGGCGCACGCCCGGATCGCCGTGGCGCAGCTTACCGCCCACTTCATCCTGGAATTTGTTCCACGCCTGCGGGGAGTTCCAGCCCGGCGCCCACGCAAACGGAATTTGCGAACGCGGAGCGGACGGCTGGTTGTTCCCTTCCATCGAGAAGGCAAACATAGTGTCTTTGTCCTGCGGCTGGCGCGGTTCATGCACGCTGATATTGGCGCGCATCGCCGTGCGGCCGCTGTAGCGATGCGGTTCACGGGCCAGCTTCTGACCGCGAATGCGGAAGCTCGCGTCCGGCGCGGCATCTTTAATGCCTGCCAGCTGCGGCAGCTTAGCCACCACCGCGTCAATCACGTGGTCCAGCTGCGTCCAGTCAACCTGACGGTTGTCGACGGTGCTGTGCAGCGAATGCAGCCAGCGCCAGCTCTCCAGCATCACGGTATTCGCATCGTAGTAGGCCGGGTCATAAACCTGGAAGAAACGCTGGGCGCGGCCTTCGTTGTTGACCACCGTACCGTCGCTTTCTGCAAAGCTTGCCGCAGAGAGCACCAGATGCGCTTTTTCCATGATCGCGGTGCGCTGATGGTCAACGACCATCACCAGCGGCGCTTTGGCCAGCGCAGCGTCTACGCGCGCGGCGGAAGCGTGACGATGCAGATCGTTTTCCAGCACGATAACCGCATCGGCGGCGCCGCTTTCCAGCTCGCTCAACGCCTCTTCCAGCGAACCGCCGCCGATCATACCCAGACCGACGCTGTTCACCGCGCGGGCCACCATCGTCACGCCGACGTCCGCGCCGCGACCTTTCAGCGCCTTAGCGACGTTCGCCGCGGCCTGAATAATCTCGATGCTGCCGGCGTTGGTGCCGGAGACGATCAGCGGTTTCTTCGCCCCGGCCAGCGCCTGGACGATCACGTCAATTTTGCCCTGCAGATCTTTGCTCAGGCCTTCCACCGCCGGCGAGGTTTCATCCAGCGCGTGCGCAATGGCAAAGCCCAGCCGCGCCTGATCTTCAACCGGCGCGCGGTAGGTCCACGCGGCGACGTCGTCCAGACGGGTGTCGTCGATATTGGTGACAAACAGCGGATGCTTCGCACGCTGGCCGATATTAAGGATCGCGGCAATCTGCCAGTCGGCGACTTTCTGCGCCGCGGCCATCTCACGCGCTTTACCTTTCACCGCCTGGCGTACGGCCAGCGCAATGCGGGCGCCGGTTTGGGTAAGATCTTCACCCAGCACCAGTACCGCATCGTAGGATTCAATGTCGCGCAGCGCTGGGGTATGAATACCGCCGTCGCGCAGCACCGTCAGCATCATCTGCAGACGTTCCTGCTCGGCTTTAGCAATGCCGGTATAGAAGTTCTCGGCGCCGACCAACTCGCGCAGCGCAAAGTTGCTTTCGAGGCTGGCGCGCGGGGAGCCGATGCCGATCGCTTTTTTCGACTGGCGCAGAATATCCGCCGCGCCCTGCATGGCCTGCTCGGCGTTGAGGGCGATCAGATCGTCGCCGCGGCGCTGAACCGGCTGACGCGGACGGTCTTTCAGGTTCACGTAGCCATAGCCGAAACGCCCGCGGTCGCAGAGGAAGTAGCGGTTGACGGTGCCGTTATAGCGGTTTTCGATACGACGCAGCTCGCCGTAACGCTCACCCGGGCTGATGTTGCAACCGATGGAACACTGCTGGCAGATGCTTGGCGCAAACTGCATATCCCATTTACGGTTGTAGCGCTCGGAGTGCGTCTTATCGGTGAATACGCCGGTCGGGCAGACTTCAACCAGGTTGCCGGAGAATTCGCTCTCCAGCACGCCGTCTTCCGGGCGACCGAAGTAGACGTTGTCGTGAGCGCCATAAACGCCCAGATCGGTGCCGTCAGCATAGTCTTTGTAGTAGCGTACGCAGCGGTAGCAGGCGATGCAGCGGTTCATTTCGTGCGAGATGAACGGCCCCAGATCCTGATTGCGGTGGGTGCGCTTGGTAAAGCGATAGCGACGGAAGCTATGACCGGTCATCACGGTCATATCCTGCAGGTGGCAGTTACCGCCCTCTTCGCAGACCGGACAGTCGTGCGGGTGGTTGGTCATCAGCCACTCAACCACGCTTTCGCGGAACTGCTTCGCTTCGCCGTCGTCAATAGAAATAAAAGTGCCGTCCGATGCCGGTGTCATACAGGACATCACCAGGCGACCACGCGTGTCTTCCGCGTTTTGATATTGCTTCACCGCACACTGGCGGCAAGCGCCGACGCTGCCGAGCGCCGGGTGCCAGCAAAAGTATGGAATATCAAGACCGAGAGAGAGACAAGCCTCTAGCAGGTTGTCCGCTCCGTTGACCTCGTATTCTTTGCCGTCTACATGAATCGTAGCCATTAGCATGCTTCCAAATTAAAAAAATCGTTACCACTTCCTCACTCAGCTGCCGTCTTGACGCAGGCTGAATGAGTCGGTGGGAATCACCAGCGCGTCTTAAGCAGGTTCGGCTGAATCCCGTTGATTGCATGGGTATTACTGAACTGCTGCTTAATGCCTGCTTCGAATTCGTCGCGGAAATATTTAATGGCGCTTTGCAGCGGTTCGACCGCGCCTGGCGCATGCGCGCAGAAGGTTTTACCCGGCCCAAGGAATCGACACAGTTGCTCAAGTGTCTCGATATCTCCCGGCTGGCCTTCGCCGCGCTCAAGGGCGCGCAGGATCTTCACGCTCCACGGCAGGCCGTCGCGACATGGCGTACACCAGCCGCAGGACTCGCGGGCGAAGAACTCTTCAAGGTTGCGCACCAGCGATACCATATTGATCTCGTGGTCAACGGCCATCGCCAGCGACGTCCCCAGACGGCTGCCCGCCTTGCCAATACTTTCGAACTCCATCGGCAGATCGAGATGCGCTTCGGTCAGGAAGTCAGTACCCGCGCCACCCGGCTGCCAGGCTTTAAACTTCAGGCCATCGCGCATACCGCCGGCATAATCTTCGAGGATTTCACGCGCGGTGGTGCCGAACGGCAGCTCCCACAGGCCCGGGTTCTTCACTCGACCGGAGAAGCCCATCAGCTTGGTACCCGCATCTTTGCTCTTAGAGATGTTCTGGTACCATTCGACGCCGTTGGCCAGAATGGCCGGGACGTTACACAGGGTTTCGACGTTGTTGACGCAGGTCGGCTTACCCCACACGCCGGAGCTCGCCGGGAACGGCGGCTTGGAGCGCGGGTTGGCGCGACGACCTTCGAGGGAGTTAATCAGCGCCGTCTCTTCGCCGCAGATGTAGCGCCCTGCCCCGGTGTGTACGAACAGTTCGAAATCGAAACCGGTGCCAAGAATATTTTTGCCCAGCAGACCGGCTTCGGTCGCTTCGGCAATGGCGCGGCGTAAATGGACCGCCGCTTCAATATACTCGCCGCGCAGGAAGATGTAGCCGCGGTACGCTTTCAGCGCAAACGCGGAGATCAGCATGCCTTCCACCAGCAGGTGCGGTAGCTGTTCCATCAGCAGGCGATCTTTATAGGTGCCCGGCTCCATCTCATCGGCGTTACACAGCAGGTAACGGATGTTCATGGATTCGTCTTTCGGCATCAGGCTCCACTTCAGACCGGTGGAGAAGCCCGCGCCGCCGCGCCCTTTCAGGCCGGCGTCTTTCACCTGGTTGACGATCTCATCCGGCGCCAGGCCCAGCAGCGCCTTACGGGCGCCCTCGTAGCCGTTTTTGCTCTGATACTCATCCAGCCATACCGGCTGTTTGTCATCGCGCAGGCGCCAGGTTAGCGGATGCGTTTCGGGAGTTCGGATAACGTTTTTCATTTATACCGCTCCAGCAAATCAGGAATTCCTTCCGGCGTCAGATGACTGTGGGTGTCTTCATCAATCATCATGCTTGGGCCTTTATCACAGTTACCCAGACAGCAGGTCGGTAACAGGGTAAAGCGGCCATCAAACGTTGTCTGACCCGGCTTGATATTCAGCTTTTGCTCAAGTGCTGCCTGAATCCCCTGATAGCCGGTGATGTGACACACCACGCTGTCGCAGTAGCGAATAACGTGACGGCCAACCGGCTGACGGAAGATCTGGCTGTAGAAGGTGGCTACGCCTTCCACGTCGCTTGCCGGGATACCCAGCACGTCGGCGATCGCATAGATCGCGCCATCCGGCACCCAGCCACGCTGTTTCTGAACGATCTTCAGCGCTTCGATGGACGCCGCACGCGGGTCTTCGTAGTGGTGCTTCTCGTGCTCAATTGCCTCACGTTCTGCCGCACTCAGCTCAAAAGCCTCGGTTTGTGGTTGTTGATTTTCGTGCATAATTAGCGGTCCACGTCTGACATAACAAAATCGATACTACCCAGATATACGATAAGATCGGATACCAGGCTGCCGCGAATCGCCGCCGGAATCTGCTGCAGGTGCGCATAGCTCGGCGTGCGGATACGGGTGCGATAGCTCATGGTGCTGCCGTCGCTGGTTAGGTAGTAACTGTTAATACCCTTCGTCGCTTCAACCATCTGGAAGGATTCGTTGGCCGGCATGACCGGGCCCCAGGAAACCTGCAGGAAGTGGGTGATCAGGGTTTCGATATGCTGCAGCGTGCGCTCTTTCGGCGGCGGCGTAGTCAGCGGGTGATCCGCCTTGAACGGCCCTTCCGGCATATTATCGAGACACTGCTGAAGGATGCGCAGGCTCTGGCGCAGTTCTTCGACTTTTAACATCACGCGGGTGTAGCAGTCGGAGATGCCGCCGCCGGTCGGGATTTCAAAGTCGAAGTTTTCATAGCCTGAATACGGACGCCATTTACGCACGTCGAAGCCAATGCCGGTGGCGCGCAGGCCAGCACCGGTGGTGCCCCACTCCAGCGCTTCTTTCGCATTGTAAGCGGCCACCCCTTTCGAACGGCCAATCAGAATGCTGTTACGCAGCGCGGCCTTTTCGTAGGAATCCAGACGCTTTGGCATCCACTCAAGGAATTCACGCAGCAGGCGATCCCAGCCGCGCGGCAGGTCATGCGCGACGCCGCCGATGCGGAACCATGCAGGGTGCATACGGAAACCGGTGATGGCTTCTACCAGATCGTAGATTTTCTGGCGATCGGTAAAGGCAAAGAACACCGGCGTCATGGCGCCAACGTCCTGAATAAAGGTGGAGATATACAGCAGGTGGCTGTTGATGCGGAACAGCTCGGAGAGCATCACGCGAATCACGTTGACGCGATCCGGCACGGTAATACCCGCCAGCTTTTCTACCGCCAGCACGTACGGCATCTCATTGACGCAGCCGCCGAGATATTCGATACGGTCGGTGTAAGGAATGTAGCTGTGCCACGACTGGCGCTCGCCCATCTTTTCAGCGCCGCGGTGGTGGTAGCCGATATCCGGAACGCAGTCGACGATCTCTTCGCCATCCAGCTGCAGAACGATACGGAAAGCACCGTGCGCGGAGGGGTGGTTCGGGCCGAGGTTAAGGAACATAAAGTCCTCATTTTCGGTCCCGCGCTTCATGCCCCACTCTTCCGGCTTGAAGGTCAGCGCTTCCATTTCCAGATCCTGTTTCGCTTTCGTCAGCTCAAACGGGTCGAATTCGGTGGCGCGTGCCGGATAGTCTTTACGCAGCGGGTGGCCTTCCCAGGTCGGCGGCATCATGATGCGCGTCAGGTGCGGGTGGCCTTCGATATCGATGCCAAACATTTCCCACGTTTCACGCTCATACCAGTTGGCGTTAGGGAACAGTTTGGTCAATGTCGGAACGCGCAGATCGTTTTCGGATAATGCTACCTTGAGCATGATATCGCGATTGCGTTCAATAGAAATCAGGTGATAGAAAACGGAGAAATCCGCGGCGGGTAGCCCGTCACGGTGGGTGCGCAGACGTTCGTCCATGCCGTGCAGATCGAACAGCATGATGTAAGGTTTTGGCAATCTCTTCAGGAAATCGGCCACCTCGAGCAGCTGCTCGCGCTTCACCCAAACTACCGGTACGCCGGTACGAGTTGGCTGAACGGTAAAGGCATCCGGGCCAAAACGATTGCGCAGTTCGCCGATCACCGGGTCATCAAGGTGATCGCGGGTTTGCCAGGCTGGTGCGGCGTCATGCGCGTTTAAATCGGTCATATTGTTCACCATTGCAAAAGGTCCGTGGTGACTGCCGGGCGACGCTTCGCGCTGTTGTAGATTGATTTGCGAAGTATTTTGCCGCCGCCCGCAGGCGCAAATTAAATCTCGTCCGGAGTCCGCAGATTGGTCACTGCAATGCGTTCGCCGCGTTTACGCTCACGTTCCGACTGCATGTTGGCGCGATAAACGCCCTGATCGCCAACCACCCACGAGAGAGGACGACGTTCTTTACCAATAGATTCCTGCAGCAGCATCAGCGCCTGCATATAAGCTTCCGGACGCGGCGGACAGCCCGGGATGTAAACATCAACCGGAATAAATTTATCTACGCCCTGCACGACAGAATAAATATCGTACATACCGCCGGAGTTGGCACACGCCCCCATGGAAATAACCCATTTCGGCTCCAGCATCTGATCGTAAAGACGCTGAATAACCGGTGCCATCTTGGTGAAGCAGGTGCCCGCGACCACCATCAGATCAGCCTGACGAGGAGAGGCACGCAGAACTTCTGCGCCAAAACGCGCGACGTCATGCACCGCAGTGAATGACGTCACCATTTCTACGTAGCAGCAAGAAAGGCCGAAGTTATAGGGCCAGATTGAGTTCTTACGGCCCCAGTTCACCATGTCATGCAGCGCGTGTTCGAGTTTCCCCATATACACGCTTTTGTTGACTTCTTGCTCCAGGGGGTCAGTTACGATCTCCTGTTTTTGCAGGGGGTAACGGTCGTTCTCACCGTTAGGATCTATGCGGGTGAGCGTATAATCCATCTTATTGCCTCGCTTTTACTGCATATGACGGTTAGTGGGACTGTCTGTTTCTGAGTTAACCAGCGTGCGACGGGAACGCGCAGGCGTCCAGTCCAGTGCGCCGATACGTACGAGATAAACCAGACCAACCAGTAGCACTAAAATGAAAATTGCGGCTTCCACAAAGCCAACCCAACCGCTTTCACGGATAGAGGTCGACCATGCGTAGAGATACAGGGCTTCCACGTCGAAGATAACGAAGAACATGGCAACCAGATAAAACTTCGCAGAAAGACGTAAGCGAGCCGAACCAACGGAGTCGATCCCCGATTCAAACGGCGTGTTTTTGCTTCGCGCGCGCGCGCGACCGCCGAGGTACCAGCCCCCGACAAGCATCAGGCAGCACAGGCCGATGGCAATGATGAGAAATATAGCGAATGCCCAATGATGAGCGATGACTTCAGTGGATGTTGACATACGCATTGCTTAACCAAAAAAGTGTAGCGCTAAACCCTCTGCTCTTACTGGCAGATGAACGCCACAGCGTTTCACGGGGAGGAATAAAAAAAATAACCTTGCAAAAAAGCGTCCCTACTTATCGTAGAAGGCCATATGCGCTGGCTTTTTACCCCTTTCTTTAACCTTTTGTCAACTTCAACAAAAGTTTTAACAACATTAATTTACATTAGGTTTTTTTCATTAACATTAAATGCCCTTTTATGCGAAATAACCTTGCATACCAATTGGATTTAGTGTTGTTGAATCGTGTCCGTTTCCATTGTAAATCATAATTACCCGTCTATTTTGACAGGATTTAGCCTCGATTCCTCCCCCTAAGGAGGGGTATTTTCTTGATCTGTGACACGCTTTTGTTAATTAAACCAAAAAAACAGCAACAAACTGGCCGGTTTTTTAACATTAGCATGAACTATTGAAAGTGCAGGGAAAAGTAGAGAAGTGTCGGCCGGATTGCCGCTAACCATCTGATACTTATAACAATAAAACAACAATGTATTAAAAATCACTGTAAAATAAGAAAAAAAAGAACCGCAGGGTCTAAATCTCACCTCAGCGGCTCCTTTTTGCATTTACATTTTGTTACCAGCTTTTTGTGACCAATGTGGCTTAAATCCCCCTCAGGAGATGAGGGTATGGCCTCCCCCTTCGGGGGTAAAGAGCGGGTCCGACGACCAGGGATTATGGTCCTGGCTCAGGGACTGAAAGATGGCCTGCGCCAGTTCGCTCACGCTCTGCGGATCGCAGCTCAAAACGTAGCGAGTATCCGGTAATCCCGGCAGGCCGTCGCTCTTGCCAACCACCCGCAGCTCGGGGCTCATCATCTCAACCGGCCGCGCCGTCACGCCAAGCCCGGCTTTCACCGCCGCTTTAACGCCCGCCAGTGAGGATGCCGAGTGGGCCAAATGCCACGGCGTCTTCGCGCTATTGAGCGCCGAGGTAATATCATCCCGGAAGGGCCCGGGCCCCTCAAGCAGGATCAGCGGTACCGACGCCTCGTGCGGCAGTACGTAGTCCGCCGCGCAGTACCACAGGGTTGGCGACGTGCGCAGCGTCAGCATTTCAAAGCTGTCAGACTGATGGGTGGTCAACGCGAGATCTATCGCGCCGTCTGCCAGCCTCTCCATCGCCTCGGCATGGTTGAGAACCTTAATTTCGAGGGTCAGCCTCGGGTAGAAGCTGCCAATCCGATTAAGCAAAAACGGCAAAATGGTATCCGCCGTTTCGTCGGTAGCGCCAATAGTCAACGTCCCCTGCAGGCTGCTAAACATCAACGACATGCAGGCTTCGTCGTTAAAGCGCAGAATTTTACGCGCATAGCCGAGCAGCTGAATGCCCTGCTCAGTTAATAGCTTATTGCGCCCGTGGCGGGCAAAGAGCTCTTTTCCGACCAGCTGCTCCAGCCGCTGCATCTGCTGGCTCACCGCAGACTGGGTACGGCGCACCGCCACAGCGGCGGCAGCAAACGTACTCAAATCGGCAACGGCAACAAACGTTCTCAGCAGATCGAGGTCGAGATTTAGTATTGGACGATTTGCATTTATCATGTTGCTTCACTCACAGGTAGCTATCGCTGACCTGCCTTGTTGATGCTGTGCTCCAGGTTTCCGGCTATTCCTTGAGCCTCGTGTCATCCGCAAAAAGGAAACGGACGACAGCTGGAAGAACGTTATTGCATTTGAAAGTGCTCGTCCGCGTCAATTGTGCGGAACCTCTGAGTCATATTTTGTTCGTACGCCTAAGCTTTTTCTAATTACGGCGAGCCGCTTTATGTGACCTGATTCAAAAAAGCCATCTACAGCGCAGCCCTGCACGTCAATACGCAGTCTGCCTGCGCAAAAGCTTGCTGAACGACAAACAAAAAGCCTGCAATAACAATGTATTAATAATAAAAACCGCATTATTTACGAGGTTTATTTGATATTAACAACGACATCCTAACCGAAAACCGTCTTATTTATAAGGGCAAATCAGTATTATTAAAGATAATTTTAAACATTTTTTCAGGACTTTAATTAAATTAACAAAACCAGGATTATTCATTGCCAAAAAATAAGACTCATTAATCTCTTAGATGTTTTTATTAAGTATATTTAACATTACCGCTACAGTCTTCCCCCGTCAGTTAAAAGCATAGTGCTTTTTTGTGAGCAAAAAAGTATCAGCGCAGGACCTCCCCGCCGCCTGAAACCAGATAAACGCTCATCATATGGCGATAAAACCACAAGATCTGACCAATAAAATACGACTTACAGGCATATTCTATAAACACTAAAGCTAATCAACAGATAAATCGATTACCCTAAAAAAAGAACATTAGCGAAATCTTCTCCTGCTAACCCTTCAAAACAGCGGGGATGAAGAGTACATTGTTCCGAGCTGACTTCCACGGCAGGGAGTGGCGATAACAGCTAAAAAGGCAAAGATTCATGTCCCCTATCGAAAAATCCAGCAAGTTAGACAACGTCTGTTACGACATCCGCGGCCCGGTACTCAAAGAAGCGAAGCGCCTTGAAGAAGAAGGCAATAAAGTCCTCAAGCTGAACATCGGCAACCCGGCGCCGTTTGGCTTCGATGCCCCGGATGAAATCCTCGTTGACGTCATTCGTAATTTACCGACCGCCCAGGGCTACTGCGACTCTAAAGGCCTCTACTCGGCGCGCAAAGCTATCATGCAGCACTATCAGGCCCGCGGCATGCGCGACGTGACGGTTGAAGATATTTATATCGGCAACGGCGTATCGGAGCTGATTGTTCAGGCCATGCAGGCGCTGCTGAACAGCGGTGACGAAATGCTGGTCCCGGCGCCGGATTATCCCCTGTGGACGGCGGCGGTATCGCTCTCCAGCGGTAAAGCAGTGCACTATCTTTGCGATGAGTCCGCCGACTGGTTCCCGGATCTCGACGATATTCGCGCAAAAATCACCCCACGCACCCGCGGGATCGTGATTATTAACCCGAACAACCCGACCGGCGCGGTCTATTCAAAAGAGCTGCTGCTGGAGATCGTCGAAATTGCTCGCCAGCATAATCTGATCATCTTTGCTGATGAAATCTACGACAAGATCCTGTACGACGAAGCTCAGCACCACTCGATCGCCGCGCTGGCTCCCGATCTGCTGACGATTACCTTTAACGGCCTGTCAAAAACCTATCGCGTCGCCGGCTTCCGCCAGGGCTGGATGGTGTTGAACGGACCGAAAAAACACGCTAAGGGCTATATCGAAGGCCTGGAAATGCTGGCCTCCATGCGCCTGTGCGCCAACGTTCCGGCACAGCATGCCATTCAGACGGCGCTTGGCGGCTATCAAAGCATCAGCGAGTTTATTGTTCCCGGCGGGCGCCTGTACGAGCAGCGTAACCGCGCCTGGGAGCTGATTAACGAGATCCCGGGCGTCTCCTGCGTGAAGCCGAAAGGCGCGCTCTATATGTTCCCGAAAATTGACGCTAAGCGCTTTAACATCCACGACGATCAGAAGATGGTTCTCGACTTCCTGCTGCAGGAGAAAGTGCTGCTGGTTCAGGGTACCGCCTTTAACTGGCCGTGGCCGGATCACGTGCGTATCGTGACCCTGCCTCGCGAAGACGATCTGGAAATGGCCATTTCACGTTTCGGCCGCTTCCTCTCCGGCTATCACCAGCTCTGATAAGTCGAACCCGCCGCCGGTATTTGCATCCGGCGGCAATCCCTGCGCACAATGGAACCCGATGTCGTCACTGATTAAGGGTCCTTATGAGTCAGAGTCATTTCTTTGCCCACCTCTCCCGCCTGAAGCTGATTAACCGCTGGCCGCTGATGCGCAACGTGCGCACCGAAAACGTGTCCGAGCATAGTCTGCAGGTCGCCATGGTCGCCCATGCGCTGGCGGCAATTAAGAATCGTAAGTTTGCGGGCAACGTTAACGCCGAGCGCATTGCGCTGCTGGCGATGTACCATGATGCGTCGGAAGTTTTAACCGGCGATCTGCCGACACCGGTAAAATATTTCAACTCGCAGATCGCCCAGGAATATAAGGCCATTGAGAAAATTGCCCAGCAGAAGCTGATCGATATGGTTCCCGACGAACTGCGCGATATTTTTGCGCCGCTGATTGATGAACACAGCTACAGCGAAGAGGAAAAATCAATCGTCAAGCAGGCCGATGCGCTCTGCGCCTATCTGAAATGCCTCGAAGAGCTGTCGGCTGGAAATAACGAATTTTTACTGGCCAAAGGCCGGCTCGAGAAAACGCTGGAATCCCGCCGCAGCGATGAAATGGATTATTTTATGCGGGTGTTTGTCCCGAGCTTTCATCTCTCTTTGGATGAAATCAGCCAGGACTCCCCGCTGTAAAATCGACGCCAGCCCGGCCGACGGCCGGGCCATGAGGAAACGGGGCTCAGAACGGGAACAGGACCGGGATCAGCAGCACGCAAACCACCATCACCAGCACGGTAAAAGGCACGCCGATCTTCACAAAATCGCTGAACGAGTATTTACCGGGACCCAGTACCAGGGTGTTAACCGGTGAAGATACCGGGGTCATAAACGCCGCCGAAGCCGCCATCGCCACCACCATGGCAAAGGGATAAGGCGACACGCCCATTGAATTCGCCGCCGCCAGCGCAATCGGCGCCATCAGCACCGCCGTTGCGGTGTTTGAAATAAACAGGCCGATGGCCGCGCACATCACAAACAGGCAGCCCAGCATTAAATAGGGTCCTTTGCTGCCGGCAACGTCCATCAGTCCCTGAACCACTAAATCCACGCCGCCGGTCTTCTGCAGCGCCAGCGCAAAGGGCATCATCCCAACGATCAGAATAATGCTCGGCCAGTGAATCGCCTTATAGGCGCTCTCGGCGTTGATGCAGCGAAATTTGCCCATCAAAAGGCAGGAGATAATAGCGGCGATGGGGTTGGGAATTTCATCGGTGAGCATCAGGGCCACCATCAGCACCAGGCAGAAAATAGCGTGCGGCGCCTGGCTATGGGCCGGTGAGGCATCGTTCACCTCGACCGGCATATTTAGCACCACAAAATCACGCCCGCGCTTCGCCAGCAGGGCAATCTGCCGCCAGTTGCCGACCACCAGCATGATATCCCCAAGCTGCAGGGACTCATCGACCACCGCGCCATCGAGGGCTTTACCGTCCCGCTTCAGGCCGACGATATTGAGACCAAAGCGGGTGCGGAAGGCGATTTCACGTACCGTTTTACCGATAAGCTCCGAGTCGGGGATCAGCGTCACCTCCGCCATGCCGACATCCAGCGCCTGGTCGGAGAAATACTCCCCGCGAAGCACCATCGGCTCAAGCATTTGCTCCCCGCAGAACTGGCGCAAATCGACGTCCGAAGCCGACATGTCAATCAGCAGAACGTCGCGGGCGCGGAACTCGGATACCCCGTTAACGTTCACAATCACCCGGCGAAAACGACGCCAGCGCTCCACGCCGATCACGTTAGCGCAGTAGCGCTCGCGCAGCTTAAGATCGTCGAGGCGCTGGCCAATCATCGGCGAACCGGGGCGGATCGCCAGGCGACGCGCCCTGCCGGTTAAATGGTACTCTTTGATTAAATCGCGAAAGGTGCTTCTCTTACGCCCGTCGCGCGACAGCTCGCTCTCGTCGCCTTTCAGCATAAAACGAACCGCCAACATGTAGAAAACGCCCAGCACCAAAACCACCAGGCCAATGGGCGTCACGCTAAAGAAGCTAAAGCCCTGCAGCCCTTCGCGTATCAGCTCGCTGTTCACGACCAGGTTAGGCGGCGTGGCCACCAGGGTCATCATTCCGCTGATAAGCCCGGCAAAGCTCAGCGGCATCATCAGGCGCGACGGGGAGGTATTCATGCGTGCGGAAACGCTCAGCACCACCGGAATAAAAATAGCCACCACTCCGGTGGAGCTCATAAACGCGCCCAGCCCGGCGACGGTCAGCATCAGGTAGATCAGCATTTTTGTTTCGCTGCTGCCCGCTACCTTCACCAGCCAGCTGCCGACTTTGCTTGCGACGCCGGTGCGCACGAGGCCGTCACCGATGATAAACAGCGCGGCGATAAGAATAACGTTCGGATCGCTAAAACCGGAAAACGCTTCGCTGAGAGTCAGCGTATCGCTGAGGACGAAGGCGACGATCACCAGCAGCGCGATAGCATCCATGCGCACTTTTCCGGTGGCAAACAGCACGACCGCAACGGCAAGAAGAGACAGCACCCAAATCAGTTCACCGTTCACAACTTATCCTTGTCTGAAGATGGAGTCGAAATTGTGGCACAAAAAAGCCCCGCCAGCGCGGGGCTAAATCATGAGATTATGCTTTAAGCGTAACGCTAACGTTGCCGTCCGGCTGGCGGACAATCTCCAGCTCTTCGAGGCTGGTCAGCACAAAGTCTGCTTCATCGAGACGCGGCGCGTCGGCAGGCACGTTAACGGCAATCGTACGGCATCCGGCGCTTAACCCGGAAAGTAATCCCGCCGGCGCGTCCTCAACCACCGCACACGCCTGCGGCGCCAGCCCCAGCAGCTCGGCCCCGAGCAGATAGGCATCGGGCGCCGGCTTGCCGTGCTTAACCCGCTCCGCCGTGACGAAAATTTTAGCGTCGGGCAGGCCCCCCGCGCGATGGCGCGCGTGGGCGACGGGCACCGAACCTGAGGTGACGATAGCCCACGGGATGCCTGCGCTATCCAGCTGAGTCAGCAGCGCAACCGCCCCCGGCAGCGCCGTAATGCCGTCGGTATCCTGCGCCTCTACCGCTTCGAGGTAGCGGAATTCCGCCTGAATCTCCTCTTCGCTACGCCCGGGTAAAAAATGGCGTAGAGAGGTTATCGCCTGCTTGCCGTGGATAAAGTTCAGCACTTCATCATGCGGGATGCCGAAACGATCCGCCCACGTACACCACGAGCGTTCCACCACCGGCAAAGAATCGACTAACGTCCCGTCCAGATCGAACAGAAAACCTTTACACTGCACGGAAACCTCCATCAGGCGTTGATAATTTGATTAATTTCGTTGCTGCTCAAATGGTACTGGCGCGGGCATGAGTGCCAGGCGGCCAGCATACGCTGATATTTTTCCCACATCGGCGTTTGCGAATTGAAGCCGTGAGTGCCGGCGTCAAAGTGGCTGTAGCGCCCCTCGACGTTGACGATAAAGCGCACGTAGCCGAGGAGGCGCGCTTCGGTGGCCACGTCGAACCCCAGGAATGTCACCCGACGTTCGTCGATTTCGCTGCCGTCCTTGAGGTTAGTCCAGGAGACGTGCATCGCATGATACATTTCCATGATATCGATGACGGTACGGCAGGTTTCCTCGGTCAGCTCGCCGAACTCACGGTCCAGTTCGCGCATCTGCAGCCCGTAGCCACGCTCGATGATGGTCTGCAGACGACGATAGCGCTCAGCGTTATCCGGGTCGAGCATCGTCATCATCTTGTACTGATTGGATAAAATCAGGCGCTGCGCATTGGTCATTTCCATTTTTTGACTCCTGTGGCACTTTACGGCGTGAAAAAAGAAGGCGCATTAATTATGCGCCTTCTTTTATATGCGTTTTCCTTAGGGAATTACAAATCATCCAGGAAAGTTTTATCCAGTTGTTTGAAGGCGCGCTTAAGCGTGTCAGCTAAAGCCTGGTAATCCGGCTTACCGTCAACCGGCGCCAGCGCCTGTCCCGCCTCCTGCAGCTTGCCGCGAACCTCATAAAACCAGTTCAATACAGACGGCGGCAGCGGCGTCACCGAACGTTTACCCAGCCACCACAGTCCCTGCATCGGCAGACTCAACGCAAACAGCGCCGTGGCAACCGCCGGACCCAGCTGGCCGCCGAGGGCAATTTGCCAGCACAGGGTAAAGACGGCGACCGGCGGCATGATGCGAATCGCGTAGCGGGTGGCGCGAATTATGCGGTTTTCAATAAACACAGGGGCGAGGCGTTTATCTAAAGGCCAGGTCTTTGTGTAATGCTGCCCGCGGCGAAACAAGCTGAAAAAGCTAACGGGGCGATTCTCGGGTGTCGACATGGCTTTACCTCAACTTTACATATAAATCTTAAAATATTTGTGCAAAACACCAACTGCGCATGACAACGTTCAAAACATTTTGGCAATGGGTGCGGCAATCAGGTATCCTGTGCCCACCTGAAAGGGCGATAGACCCTTTTACCAGGTTAGTCAAATTATCGCATATTCTGCCATTGTCTGAAAATTATCCAAAATGGCATAAAATCAAATGTACTTATCTCATCGTGCCCGGAAACAGAACAAGGCATGATGTTAATCATAAATGTCGATGTCATCCTGCGCTACGCTTTGTGACTCTATGACGTTTTTTTAACCACGTATCATAAAAGGTACTTCCATGTCGAGTAAGCTAGTACTGGTTCTGAACTGCGGTAGTTCCTCACTGAAATTTGCTATCCTTGATGCTCTCAACGGTGACGAATATCTGTCCGGTTTAGCCGAATGT
Source organism: Klebsiella sp. Ech2A (assembly GCF_030078455.1). NCBI lineage: Bacteria > Pseudomonadati > Pseudomonadota > Gammaproteobacteria > Enterobacterales > Enterobacteriaceae > Klebsiella > Klebsiella sp. Ech2A. The sequence goes on from NZ_JAQGFU010000016.1 coordinate 18,142, forward strand.
TTCCATCTTCCTGAAGCGCGTATCAAATGGAAAATGGATGGCAGCAAACAAGAAGCAGATTTAGGCGCTGGCGCCGCTCACAGTGAAGCGCTTAACTTTATCGTTAACACTATTCTGGCACAAAAACCAGAACTGTCTGCTCAGCTGACCGCAATTGGCCATCGTATCGTTCACGGTGGTGAGAAATACACCAGTTCCGTGGTGATTGACGATTCCGTCATTCAGGGCATCAAAGATTCCGCCTCTTTCGCACCGCTGCACAACCCGGCGCATCTGATCGGTATTGCTGAAGCGCTGAAATCCTTCCCGCACCTGAAAGACAAGAACGTTGCCGTGTTCGACACCGCGTTCCATCAGACCATGCCGGAAGAGTCTTACCTCTACGCCCTGCCGTACAGCCTCTACAAAGAGCACGGCGTCCGTCGCTATGGCGCCCACGGCACCAGCCACTTCTACGTGACTCAGGAAGCAGCAAAAGTCCTGAACAAACCGGTTGAAGAGCTGAATATCATCACCTGCCATCTGGGCAACGGTGGTTCTGTTTCCGCTATCCGTAACGGCCAGTGCGTTGATACCTCTATGGGTCTGACCCCGCTGGAAGGCCTGGTCATGGGTACCCGTTCAGGTGATATCGACCCGGCAATCATCTTCCATCTGCACGACTCCCTGGGCATGAGCGTTGATGCTATCAACAAAATGCTGACCAAAGAGTCCGGCCTGCTCGGCCTGACTGAAGTCACCAGCGACTGTCGTTATGTTGAAGACAACTACGCGGATAAAGCAGACGCTAAGCGCGCGATGGACGTTTACTGCCATCGCCTGGCGAAGTACATCGGCTCCTACACCGCGCTGATGGATGGTCGTCTGGACGCGGTTATCTTCACCGGCGGCATCGGTGAAAACGCGGCGATGGTGCGTGAACTGTCTCTGGGCAAACTGGGCGTACTGGGCTTCGATGTTGACCATGAACGCAACCTGGCAGCCCGTTTCGGCAAGTCCGGCTTCATCAACAAAGAAGGTACCCGCCCTGCACTGGTCATCCCGACCAACGAAGAGCTGGTTATCGCGCAAGACGCCAACCGTCTGACCGCCTGATTGCACACCGCCAGCGATAACCCTCAATAATTCGAGTTGCAGGAAAGCGGCGACGCAGCAAATCCCCGGGAGCGTAAGAGCAGTACGCGACCGGGGTGAGCGGCAAATCCATCGTCGCGGCAGCCCGCAAGGGCAAAAGCCAACGCATATGCAGCTTGAAGTATGACGGGAAGCTGGGGGTGCAGTTTTGTATCCCGCCTGATACTGGCGGTAACGAAAGAGGATATATCGTGTCCCGTATAATCATGCTAATCCCTACCGGAACCAGCGTAGGCCTGACCAGCGTCAGCCTCGGTGTTATCCGTGCTATGGAACGTAAAGGCGTTCGCCTGAGCGTCTTTAAACCTATCGCGCAGCCGCGTGCTGGCGGCGATGCGCCTGACCAGACGACCGCCATCGTGCGCGCGAATTCCAACCTTCCGGCCGCAGAGCCGCTGAAGATGAGCCACGTCGAGTCGCTGCTGTCCAGCAACCAGAAAGACGTGCTGATGGAAGAGATCATCGCTAACTACCACGCCGCGACTCAGGATGCTGAAGTCGTGCTGGTAGAAGGCCTGGTTCCGACGCGTAAGCACCAGTTTGCCCAGTCGCTGAACTTCGAAATCGCCAAAACCCTGAACGCTGAAATCGTCTTCGTGATGTCTCAGGGTACCGACACCCAGGAGCAGCTGAACGAGCGTATCGAACTGACCCGCAACAGCTTCGGCGGCGCGAAGAACACCAACATTACCGGCGTTATCGTCAACAAGCTGAACGCGCCGGTTGACGAGCAGGGGCGTACCCGTCCTGACCTGTCAGAAATTTTTGATGACTCTTCCAAAGCCAAAGTGGTCAAAATCGACCCGGCTCAGCTGGCGACCGGCAGCGCGCTGCCGATCCTCGGCGCGGTGCCGTGGAGTTTCGATCTGATTGCCACCCGCGCAATCGACATGGCGCACCACCTGAATGCCACCATCGTCAACGAAGGTGACATCAACACCCGTCGCGTGAAATCGGTAACCTTCTGCGCGCGCAGCATTCCGCACATGCTGGAACACTTCCGCGCGGGTTCCCTGCTGGTGACCTCCGCCGACCGTCCTGACGTCCTGGTTGCGGCCTGCCTGGCGGCAATGAACGGCGTGGAAATCGGCGCCCTGCTGCTGACCGGCGCCTACGAAATGGACGCCCGCGTGAGCAAGCTGTGCGAACGCGCGTTTGCCACCGGCCTGCCGGTATTCATGGTTAACACCAACACCTGGCAGACCTCTCTGAGCCTGCAGAGCTTCAACCTGGAAGTGCCGGTTGACGATCACGAGCGCATCGAGAAAGTTCAGGAATACGTGGCAAGCTACATCAACGCCGACTGGATCGAGTCCCTGACTGCGACCTCCGAGCGCAGCCGTCGCCTCTCTCCGCCGGCCTTCCGCTACCAGCTCACCGAGCTGGCGCGCAAAGCGGGCAAACGCGTCGTTCTGCCGGAAGGCGACGAGCCGCGTACCGTTAAAGCCGCGGCAATCTGCGCAGAACGCGGTATCGCGACCTGCGTGCTGCTGGGTAACCCGGATGAGATCAACCGCGTTGCCGCCGCTCAGGGCGTAGAGCTGGGTTCTGGTATCGAAATCGTCGATCCGGAAGTGGTTCGTGAAAGCTACGTGGCTCGCCTGGTCGAACTGCGTAAGAGCAAGGGGATGACCGAAGCGGTTGCCCGCGAGCAGCTGGAAGATAACGTGGTTCTCGGCACCCTGATGCTGGAACAGGACGAAGTCGACGGCCTGGTATCCGGCGCGGTACACACCACCGCCAACACCATCCGTCCGCCGCTGCAGCTGATCAAAACCGCTCCGGGCAGCTCTCTGGTCTCCTCCGTGTTCTTCATGCTGCTGCCGGAACAGGTTTACGTGTACGGCGACTGCGCGATTAACCCGGACCCAACCGCAGAACAGCTGGCAGAGATCGCGATTCAGTCCGCAGACTCCGCAATTGCCTTTGGCATTGAACCGCGCGTGGCGATGCTCTCCTACTCCACCGGCACCTCCGGCGCCGGTAGCGACGTCGAAAAAGTGCGTGAAGCGACGCGTCTGGCGCAGGAAAAACGTCCTGACCTGATGATCGACGGCCCGCTGCAGTACGATGCCGCCGTTATGGCTGACGTGGCAAAATCCAAGGCGCCGAACTCTCCGGTTGCCGGCCGCGCGACCGTGTTCATCTTCCCGGATCTGAACACCGGTAACACCACTTACAAAGCCGTACAGCGTTCTGCCGACCTGATCTCCATCGGGCCGATGCTGCAGGGTATGCGTAAGCCGGTGAACGACCTGTCCCGCGGCGCGCTGGTAGACGATATCGTCTACACCATCGCGCTGACCGCGATTCAGTCGTCTCAGCAGCAGCAGTAATACTCTCCGCCGGCGCCTGCGCCGGTCGGTAAAAACAAAGGCGACCACGTGGTCGCCTTTTTTATTTACAGCAGCTCTCTCGCCGCCGACACTATGTCATGGGCCGTCAGGCCATACTCCTTCTGCAGGAAATCCTGGGTACCGACCTGACCGTAGCGCTCCTTCACCCCCACGCGGCGCATCGGCACCGGACAGGTTTCCACCAACACCTCGGCGACGGCAGAGCCCAGCCCGTTGTGAATGCTGTGGTTTTCGCAGGTCACGATGCGCCCGGTTTTCTCGGCATAATTTTTCACCAGCATGCGGTCGATAGGCTTGAGGGTAAACATATCGATTACCGCCGCGCTGACGCCCTCCTGCTCAAGCTGTCGCGCCGCCTCCAGCGCCTCGGCCACCATAATGCCGTTGGCAATCAGGGTAATATCTTCGCCTTCCCGCAGCACGTTGCCCTTGCCGATGGTAAACGTTGAGCCCGGGGCGTAAACGCTCGGCGCCTGCTTGCGGATGGTGCGTACCCAGTAGAAACCGTTGAGCGTCATCAGCTGGCGCAGGATATCGTCGAACATCACCGCATCGGTGACCTCCAGCACCACCGAGTGCGCCAGGCCGCGAACGATCCCCATATCTTCAAACGACATATGGGTGCCGCCGTTATGGCAGGCGGTAACGCCGGCGTCGGAGGCAATCACCTTGACGTTGTTACGCTGATAATCCAGAGCCATAAACAGCTGGTCGAAGCAGCGGCGGCTGGCAAACGCGGTAAAGGTATGAACAAACGGCTGGCGTCCGGTCAGCGACAGGCCGGCGGCGGTCCCGATAACGTTGGCTTCCATAATGCCGCAGTTGATCACGTGCTGCGGATAATCCCGCGCCACGCCGTCCATTGCCATCGAGCTCATCAGGTCGGCCTCGAGGGCGATAATATCGCTTCCGGCCTCAATCTGCCGGGCAACAAATCCGGCGTACACTTTACGCATTTCCACGGCGTCTTTTTGTCCTGCGGGTGCGACGTTAATCATGTGCGGCCTCCAGTTGACGAATCGTCTCGTTCAGCGCCGCAGTCATCTCATCCGTCAGGCGCAGGTGATGGGAGTTGCTGAGCTGCTCGAGATACGGCACGCCCTGCCCCTTTATGCTGTCAAGGATCACCACCCGCGGACGGGCATCGGCGGCCGGAACGGGCTGTACCGCCTCCAGCAGCCCGACGATATCGTCCCCCTTCACGGTGATGGCGTCAAAACCGAAGGCGCGGAACTTCTCCTCGAGGTTGAAGGCGCGGATAATTTCGTCGAGCGTGCCGTCAAGCTGCAGCTTGTTCCAGTCAACAAACACCGTCAGGTTATTCAGGCGATGGTGGGCGATAAACTGAAACGCCTCCCAGCACTGCCCCTCGTTGAGCTCGCCGTCGCCGACAATGCAGAATACCCGATTCGGGCGCCCGGCCAGCTTATGCGAGAGCGCCATGCCGCCGGCGATGGAAATCCCCTGCCCCAGCGAACCGGTGGTCGCATCGACTCCCCGCGTTTTCAGGCGGTCCGGGTGACTTGGCAGACGGGTACCGTTATGGTTCAGCGTGCTGAGCTCTTCCATCGGGAAATAGCCCTTGATGGCTAAGGTGCTGTAGAGCGCCGGACCGGCGTGGCCTTTTGACAGCACAAAGTAGTCGCGCTCCGGCCAGTCCGGGTCGGCGGGGTCGATTTTCATCACAGCGCCGTACAGCACCGCCAGCGTTTCGACCACCGACATGCTGCCGCCATAGTGGCCAAAACCCAGTTTGGTCAACGATTTAAGCGTGGCGACGCGAATGTCGCGCGCCAGTTGGGTCACTTCTTGCACATTCATGATTTGGCTCCGGTATTCTCCTGCGCGCCATTGCCCGCAGATTTCTTCTTCGCAAAGACGTTGTACGCAACCAGCAGAGCGAACAGCGCCACAACAAGACCCGTAATCGCAAACGGCGACAGATAGCGCGCCAGGTTGCCAAGCACGATGCCGATTGCGCCGAAGTCGGCGTCAGAGAAGGTGGTATTGGCAAAACCAATCGCCCCCAGAACCGGCAGCAGCAGCACCGGCAGGAAGGGGATCAGCAGGCCGTTGGCAAAGGCGCCAATCATTGCCCCCCGACGACCGCCGGTGGCGTTGCCGAAGACTCCCGCCGTCGCGCCGGTGAAAAAGTGCGGCACGACGCCCGGTAGAATCAGCACCAGATTCATTTGTCCGAGCAGGAACAGCCCTACCAGACCACCGAGGAAGCTGAACAGGAAGCCGATCAGCACCGCGTTGGGCGCATACGGGTAAACCACCGGGCAGTCCAGCGCAGGACGCGCGTTCGGCACCAGTTTTTCTGAGAAGCCGGTAAACGCCGGCACGATTTCCGCGAGGATCAGACGCACCCCCTGCAGGATGATGAACACCCCGGCGGCGAAGGTAATCGCCATGATGATGGCGTAGACCAGATAGTTCTGGCCGCCGCTGAAGGTGCTTTCCACATACTCACGTCCCGCGCTCACGGCCATGATCAGGTAGATAATCATCATCGTCAGGGAGATAGAGATGGAGCTGTCGCGCAGGAAGCTGAGGTTCTTCGGCAGATTCATCTCTTCGGTGGAACGGGAGCCTTTTCCGCAGACGCTGCCAATCCAGCCCGAAAGCACGTAGCCCAGGGTCCCGAAGTGGCCGAAGGCAATATCATCGGTTCCGGTAATTCGCTTCATATAGCGCTGCGCCAGCGCCGGAAAGAACGCCATCACCAGGCCTAAGATCAGCGAGCCGGTAAACACCAGCCCCACGCCTTCGAAGCCCGCCACGGTAAGGATCACGCCGATCATACAGGCCATATAAAAGGTATGATGCCCGGTCAGAAAGATATACTTCAGCCGCGTAAAGCGGGCGACGATAATATTCGCGACCATCCCAAAGGCCATAATTAGCGCGGTTGATGCACCGTATTTTTCGAGGGCAATAGAAACAATCGCCTCGTTATTTGGAATAATCCCCTGGATATTAAAGGCGTGTTCAAACATGCCTCCCAGCGGATTCAGTGAGCCGACTAATACCGTCGCCCCACCGCCCAAAACAATAAAGCCCAGAATGGTTTTAATCGTTCCTTTGACGACGTCAGAAAATGATTTTTTTTGTGCCACCAGGCCGATCAGCGCAATTAACCCCACCAGCACCGAGGGCACCTTCAGAATATCAACAACAAAATTCAGCGTTTCAAGGATAAACATATCCGCCTCGCTACAAATAGTTATTGTTTGGCGAACCACGCGCGCAGCTGCGCTTCGAGTTCATTGATGTCGATGATGTTGGTAATCACCACCAGCTGGCTTTCCGGCACGCTGGCGCTGGCGGCGATGTCTTTAGCCATCACGAATAAATCTGCCGCTCCCGGCGTTGCCGATGAGAGATCGGAGTGTTCAACTTCCGCTTCAATTTCGAGCTTTTTAAGCACTTTTTTAATATTCATTTCAACCATAAAACTACTGCCCAGGCCAGAACCACAAATCGCCATAATTTTCATTGTTATCACCTTTTAGGGTACAGTTGGTCCGCATCACGCCGGGCGTAATGGGTTATAAATCAGGTTATGAATAAGTTCAGAATCGCGCGATTATCGTTTTAATTTCCTCCAGGGTTTTCGCCTGATGTAATTGCTCCATATCTTCGTCGCTGGAAAATAATTCAGCCAGCGCGGAAATCATCTCGATATGACTATGCTTGTCGGGTGCCGCCAGCATAATAATAATATCGACCGGGTCGAACTCTTCTGAACCAAACGACACGCCCTGCTCCAGCTTCAGCAGCGAAAGGCCGAGGCCTCTGGCCCCCTCTTCCGGCCGCGCATGCGGCATTGCCAGCCCCGGCGCCAGCACATAGTAGGGTCCCAGCTTCACATGTTGTTCCACAATCGCGGTCACGTACTCGGGCGCAATCACGCCGGCCTCGAGCAGCGGCCTGGCACACACCTCAAGAGCCTGAGGCCACTCTTCTACGCTCTGCCGGAGCGTGATAGTGGCATCAAAGATCCATTTACTGAGCATTTTATCTTCCCCGTCTTTTAGCAAAAGATGGGCAAACTTTATTCAAGCGCACAGCAGTTAGCTGCGACAGCGATCACAAAGATAGCGCTACCAACAGATAACATTCAAAATTGTGATAGCGCTATCAATTCGCAATCATCATATGAAAACGCAGCAAAAATGTGGATTTAAGGCGTATACTCCCTGAAACGTAAAGTGATGGATGCTAATGAAAAGCGTCTGTTCAGCAGGAATGTGTATGTCTCTAACCCGAAAACGGCGTAGTACCGGTAAGGTGACGATCGCCGATGTTGCCCAGCTTGCCGGCGTGGGCACGATGACCGTCTCGCGTGCGCTGCGCACGCCGGAGCAGGTTTCCGACAAGCTTCGTGAAAAAATCGAAGCCGCGGTGCAGGAGCTGGGATATATGCCCAATCTGGCCGCCAGCGCGCTGGCTTCCGCCTCCTCAAGAACGATAGCCATGGTGGTGCCAAATCTTGCCGAAGCGGGCTGCTCCGCGATGTTTGCCGGGCTTCAGCAGGTGCTGCAGCCGGCGGGTTATCAGATCATGCTGGCGGAGTCGCAGCATCGTCTTGAACAGGAAGAGAAGCTGCTGGAAACGCTGCTGGCGTCGAACATTGCGGCCGCCATTCTGCTCAGCGTTGAACATAGCGATACCGTACGCCACTGGCTGAATAATGCGTCGATTCCGGTGATGGAGATGGGCGCCATGCGCGCCGACCCGATTGACATGAACATCGGCATTGATAACGTTGCCGCCATGTTCGAGCTCACCGAAATGCTTATCCATCGCGGCTATCAGAATATCGGCCTGCTGTGCGCCAACCAGGAGCAGTGGATTTTTCAGCAGCATCTGCAGGGGTGGTACAAAGCGATGCTGCGCCACCATATGTCGCCGAATAGGGTGATTAACGCCGCGCTTCCCCCCAGTTTTTCCACCGGCGCTTCGCAGCTACCGGAATTTTTGCTGGCGTGGCCGGAGCTGGATGCGCTGGTCTGCGTCTCCGACGAGCTGGCGTGCGGCGCGCTGTACGAATGCCAGCGTCGGCGTATTAAAGTCCCGGACGATTTGGCGGTCGTCGGCTTCGGCGATAGCGATGTCAGCCGGGTTTGCCAGCCGCCGCTAACCACGATGGCGGTACCGCATCACAAGATTGGTATTGAAGCTGGACGCGCGCTTCTGGAGCGCCTTAATGAAGGAAACTGGAGCGGCAGAAAACCCATCGTCTCCAGTTTATGCCTGCGGGATAGCTGCTAGGGGGCTACTCGGCCTCTTCCTGCTTTTCCGGTTTTGCCGACTCGTTGTTGGCATTGCGGGTCATCCACAGCGCCAGCGCTTTTAACGAATCCGGGGTGAACTCATCGCAGCGGGCGGTGATCTCTTCCGGCGTCAGCCAGCACACTTCGCTGACCTCCTCTTCCTGCAAAGCAAAGGGACCGTGCGACACGCAGCTAAACAGGCTTCCCCAGACGCGGCAGTGCTTATCTTCGTAGTAGAACTGGCCGTGGTCGGCAAAGGGTACGCCGGCAATGCCCAGCTCCTCTTCGGCCTCGCGACGCGCTGAATCCAGCAGCTGCTCGTCGGCCTGCACCACGCCACCGGCGGTGGCGTCCAGCATGCCCGGCTGAAAATCTTTTATCTCGGTACGACGCTGCACCAGAATTTTGCCCATCCCATCATGCACGACAATGTAGGTTGCACGATGGCGCAGGCACTGCGCGCGCATCTGCTCGCGGCTGGATTGCGCTATCACCTCATTGTTTTCATTAACGATATCTACCCATTCTGTGCTTGCCAAATCGTTCTGTTCCGCCATCAGGAAACCTTACTTTTTAAAGCGCTCTTGCGGCGCGTCTTTACGGTTGGGGGTAAATTACGGGTTAATTGCCACCTCTGCAATAACCTGATGATCATCGAGTGCTAAAACCTGCAGCCGATCCCCTTCAAGGAGGCCATAGCTGGCGGGAAATCCCCCTTTGGGGATGCTCACGGAACCGGGGTTAAAGAGAAAAATATCGCCGCGCTTCTCGGCTACCGGAATATGAGTATGACCATAAACCAGGACATCGCCAGCGCAGAGCGGCGGCAATTTTTCGGGGCGGTACAGATGCCCGTGAGTCAGAAATAGCCGACACCGTTCAGTCAGAACCTGCTGCCAGGGCGCGGTGATGGGAAAGTCCAGCAGCATCTGATCGACTTCGCTGTCGCAGTTGCCGCGTACGGCAATAATGCGCGCCGCGGCGCCATTGAGCTTCCCGGCAACTTCTGCCGGCGCGTAGCCCTCAGGGAGAGCGTTACGCGGCCCGTGGTTGAGCACATCACCCAGAATAATTAGCCACTGCGCCCCGCTCTGCGCGAACCGTTCCAGCACGCGCTCGGCGGCGGGCAGAGAGCCATGAATATCCGATGCAAACATCAGCCGCATTTTTTCATCTCCACGCATTACGATGCCCCATGATAGCGGAACCGCGAAGGCGAATCAGCCGGCGCGTTTGGCCGACAGTGCGGCATAGCGCTGAACGGACGCCCGCTGCCACTGGAAGGCGGCGTAATCTGCCAGCCGCTCCGGCACCTCATCGCCGTTAAGCACCAGCCGGTTGAGCATTAGCGCGAGATCGGTATCGGCAATTGACCATTCGCCGAACAGATTGGTACCGCCGTGGGCCAGCAGCCCGGAAGCGGTCTCGAAGAGTTTTTCCGCGCTCCTGCGCCCCGCCGCGCTAAGGGCCGGTTTCTTTTGTCCGGCGAAGATAACGTCGGTAGAGCGCTCTTCGCGAATGGGCAGCAGATCGCTGCGCAGCCAGGCCTGAACCTGGCGGGCGCGGGCCCTCTTTTGCAGATCGTGGGGATAGAGCCGCTCCCACTCCGGCGGGGCAAAGCGCTCGTCGAGATATTCGCTAATCGCGGATGATTCGCTGAGGGAGAAATCGTCGACCTCCAGCAGCGGCACGCGCCGGGTGGCGGAGTATCCCTTCCAGCCCGCCTGCAGGTGTTCGCCGCTGTCCAGATTGACGGTTTTAAGCGTAAAAGGCAGGCTCTTCTCCTGCAGGGAAACGTAGACTGACATCACGTACGGAGAGAAAAAATCGGAATCGGACCACAGGGTAATGACCGGCTGGCTCATGGCATCCTCAATTAATAATGGGGCGATAAAGCAACATATCCTGTCTTCTGAGGGATGTCACTTACCGCACCATGAGGATTTTGCACTAGCCAACGAGCAGCGTTTTCGGCTCCAGATAGGCCTGCATTCCCCATCTCCCCATTTCACGCCCCACCCCGGATTGCTTGAACCCGCCAAACGGCGCCTGCGGCTCATGTTCGAGGGTATTGACCAGCACGCGCCCGGACTCAATCGCCAGCGCCACCTCCGTCCCGCGCTGGCGATCGCCGCATAATACCAGCGCGCTCAGTCCGTACGCGGTGTCGTTAGCGATCGCAATCGCTTCAGCCTCGTCCTGATAAGGGATAATGACCAGCACCGGACCAAAAATCTCTTCCCGCGCGATACGCATCTGATTATGCGCATCGCTGAACACCGTCGGTTTAACGCACCAGCCTTTTTCCATGCCCTGCGGCCGGCCAACGCCTCCCGTCAGCACCCGGGCGCCCTCCTGCTGGCCAAGGCGGATATAATCCTGCACCCGCTGCCACTGCTTATGGCTGACCATCGGGCCTATCGCGGTCCGCGGATCGCGTGGGTCGCCAGACGTATAGTCGGCTTCCACGGCCTGCACGATAGCCTGCTCAAACTCGGCCTGGCGCCGGGCGGGAACCAAAATACGCGTGCCGGCAACGCACGCCTGCCCGCTGTTCATAAACCCGGCCGCCAGCGCCAGCGGAACCGCCTGCTCGATATCCGCATCATCAAGAATCACGGTGGGCGACTTGCCCCCCAGCTCCAGCGTCACGCGCTTGAGCGTTTGCGCCCCGCTTTCGATAATATGTTTGCCGACGGCGGTGGAGCCGGTAAACGAAATTTTTGCGATATCGGGGTGATGGTTAATCACATCCCCCACGACCTCGCCGCGACCGGTGACGAGATTAAATACGCCCGCCGGGATCCCGGCCGCGTGCAGCGCTTCGCTAATAATTTGCGTCTGCCAGGCGCTCATCTCGCTCGGCTTAATCACCGCCGTACAGCCCGCCGCCATCGCCGTCGCCAGCTTGCTGCAAATAAAACCGGCATCGCTGTTCCACGGCGTAATCAATCCCGCGACGCCGACCGGCGTCATCACCACCCGGGCACGCCCGGCCTGCTCAACGAACTCAAAGCGCTCCAGCGCCGCCATCGCCTGCCTGATGGTTTGCGCCGGCCACGCCGCCATCCACTGCGAGCGGGAAGCCGGTGCGCCGTATTCAGTGACAATCGCTTCCAGCAGGTCGGCCTCCCGCACCTGAACGGCAAGATACATGCGTTCCAGCACCGCCAGGCGCTCCTCTTTCGTCGTTCGCGACCACGCCGGAAACGCCGCCTTTGCCGCAGCAATCGCCCGCTCCGCGTCCCGTTCGTCAGCCAGTCGGACCCGGCCAATCGTCGCTTCGGTCGTCGGATTAAACAGCGCAAACTCTTCGCTACCGTGCGGCGTGACAAACTGGCCGTTGATATAAATTTGGTTGATGTTCTGCATAACGCTCTCCCCACCTTGTTGGATACCCGGCAGTATAGGGTCGTCGTATTGCCGCGATAAGTGGGTATAATCAACACAGTCTGTTACGAAAATCGGGATAATTATGCAGCGTAGCGGTATTACCGAACTCGAAGTCCTCCTCGCCGTCGCGCACCGGCAAAGCTTTCGGGCAGCGGCCCGGGAGCTGGGTATGTCGGCGACCGCCGTCAGCAACGCCGTTGCCGGACTGGAGGCCCGCCTGAACGTGCGCCTGTTCAATCGTACGACCCGCAGCGTCGCGCTGACCGAAGCCGGACAGCGTTACGTTGAGCGCATCGCGCCCGCCGTAGCCGAAATCCAGCGCGCCTCAGAGGAGGTCGCCACCCGGCCTGAAATGCCGAGCGGAACGCTGCGGATCAACGCGCCGCGCGAAAGCGTTGCCCTGCTGTTTGATATTTTCGAGACCTTCCTCAAGCGCTATCCGTCCATGCGCCTGGATATCACCACCGAATCCCGGCTGGTGGATATCGTTGCCGAAGGCTACGACGCGGGGATCCGCCTGGTGGAGTCGCTGCCGCAGGACATGATTGCCGTCGCCCTGACGCCCGACGCGCGGATGCTGATCGTCGGCACCCCGGACTATTTTGCCCGGCACGGCGTTCCGCAAGGCCCGGACGATCTTATGCATCATCAGGGGATCGGCATGCGTATGTCGCACGGCGGAATTTATCGCTGGGAGCTCGAGCGGGATGGGCAAAAAATGGCGCTTAACGTCCCGCCGCGCATTATTCTTAGCGAGATGCAGGCCATTCACCGCGCGGCGCTGGCGGGGATCGGGCTGGCGTTTATTTCTGACTGGTTTATCCAGGACGATCTTGCCGGCGGCAGGCTCGTCAGCGTGATGGACGACTGGTGCCCTTCTTTTGGCGGCCTCTCCCTCTACTACCCTGGCCGCCGCCATATCCCGCCGGGGCTGCAGGCGTTTATCGCCCTGGTGCGCGAAATGCGGGCACCTTCCACCGCGGCGCGCTGAATTTCCCCCCTGCGCTCCCGTAATACGCCAGGTCACCTATACTCGAAAACTGGCGACCCACGACGGCGGGAGACATCATGATCGATCTTTACTACGCACCCACTCCAAACGGCCAAAAAATCGTTCTGTTCCTCGAAGAGGCTGAGCTGGCCTATCGGCTGATTCGGGTCGATATCAACAAGGGCGAACAGTTCCGCCCGCAGTTTCTCAGCCTTTCACCCAACAATAAAATCCCGGCGATAGTTGACCACGTTCCCGCTGACGGCGGAGCGCCGCTGAGCCTGTTCGAATCCGGGGCCATTCTGCTCTACCTCGCCGAGAAATCGGCAAAGCTGCTGAGCGGCGAGCTGCGCGAGCGCCACGTTACGCTGCAGTGGCTGTTCTGGCAGGTGGGCGGACTGGGGCCGATGCTTGGGCAAAATCAGCATTTTAATCATTCGGCGCCGCAGACGGTTCCCTACGCCATTGAGCGCTATCAGGTGGAAACGCAGCGCCTATATAGCGTGCTCAACCGACGCCTGGAGGTCAGCCCGTGGCTCGGCGGCGAACGCTACAGCATTGCCGATATCGCCTGCTGGCCGTGGATTAGCGCGCATCAGCGCCAGCGTATCGATCTGGCAAACTTCCCGGCGGTGCATAACTGGTTCGAGCGTATTCGCCAGCGCCCTGCAACCGCCCAGGCGTTGCTGAAAATTCAACAATATTAACCCCCTGCTCGCACGACCTGCTTTCATGTATGATTGCGGAAATGACAACACGAAGGAAGCCTGCAATGTCTCAGCCAGACGCCATTATTCGTATAAAGAACCTACGCTTGCGTACTTTTATTGGTATTAAAGAGGAAGAGATCGCTAACCGTCAGGATGTGGTGGTTAACGTCGCCATCCACTACCCGGCGGATCAATCCCGCAACAGCGAAGATATCAACGATGCGCTGAATTACCGCACCATCACCAAGCGTATCATCAGCCATATTGAGAATAACCGCTTCTCCTTACTGGAAAAATTAACTCAGGATGTGCTCGACATCGCATGCGAACATCACTGGGTCACTTATGCTGAAGTTGAGATCGATAAACTTTATGCACTACGCTACGCCGACTCGGTATCCATGACTATGAGCTGGCGGCGGTAGGCTTCTTAGGGAGGCGCTATGAAGATTCTGCTTACCGGCGGTACCGGCCTGATTGGCCGGCATCTCATCCCCCGGCTGCTTGAGCTGGGGCATAACGTAACGGTATCCACGCGCAGCCCGGAAAAAGCCCGTGCCCGGCTCGATCCCCGCGTCACGCTGTGGCGCGGCTTTGACAATCACCAGCACCTCAACGACATTGACGCCGTTATCAATCTGGCGGGCGAGCCTATCGCCGACAAGCGCTGGACGGCGGAGCAAAAGCAGCGCCTGTGCCACAGCCGCTGGGATATCACGCAAAAGCTGGTGGCGCTCATCAACGCCAGCGACACCCCGCCTGCGGTGCTGATTAGCGGCTCTGCGGCAGGTTATTATGGCGACCTGGGGGAGGTTGTTGTCACCGAAGAAGAGCCGCCGCACAATGAGTTCACCCACAAACTCTGCGCCCGCTGGGAACAGCTGGCCTGCGAAGCGCAAAGCGACCGCACCCGCGTCTGCCTGCTGCGAACCGGCGTTGTGCTGGCATCGAGAGGCGGCATCCTTGCCAAAATGACCCCTGCCTTTAAGCTCGGCCTTGGCGGCCCTATCGGCAGCGGCAGGCAGTATCTGGCGTGGATCCACATCGACGATATGGTTAACGCTATTCTGTGGCTGTTGGATAACGACCTGCGCGGCCCCTTTAACATGGTTTCGCCTTATCCGGTACGCAACGAACAGTTCGCCCACGCGCTTGGCCACGCGCTCAATCGCCCGGCCATTTTTCGCGTCCCGGCGGCGGCAATACGCCTGCTTATGGGGGAATCTTCGGTACTGGTGCTCGGCGGCCAGCGCGCGTTGCCAAAACGCCTGGAAGCCGCGGGCTTTGGCTTTCGCTGGTACGATTTAGAAGAAGCGCTAAAAGACGTCCTTGGCTAACCCAATTTAATCCCGGGAGATTTACCGCTCTCCCGGACTCTCCTCCTCGCCTGCCGCCCGTGGAAGCTCTCTCGCAGTAATCCAATCTCCCGCCGCCGTTCACTTATCGCCGTGAAGCTCGTTCCAGCGTCCTTTCCTGCTCTCTGTCATAACGTCCCGGTGTTTGTTTTTTCAGCACAACACTGTTGACATCCGTCAACATAACGCTCAGTATCAGAGGACACATTGATGAAGGAACATCCGGATAAGCACATTAGGGCAGCCATCGACTATGCTCGCGCCCGGGGGTGGATTTTTATTGCTGGCGGGAAAAGCGCGCACTGCTTCGGACGGCTCATGTGCGGTACGGCCAATCATCGCGAACACATGATGAGCATCTGGTCAACTCCTGCCGTTCCCGAGAACCACGCGAGGCAAATTATCAGGATCGTCGACCGCTGTCGTTCAACGTCGACGGCCTGGTTTAATCATAAGGATCGCAAACTATGACCCTCTATAATTTTACCCTGACGCTATCAGGCGTTAGCGCCCACACGCCGGATCTCGAGGACGCGCTGTATCGCGCCGGCTGTGCCGACGCGCTGGTTTGTTTTTACGGAACGGCGGTGTATCTGGAGTTCGATCGCGAAAGCGAATCGCTCGAACGGGCGATTCTGTCTGCCATCGATAACATCGAATCCGCATCGAAGCTGAACGCCCGGGTCGAGTCCGTTGACGCCACGCTGGTGGGCCTAAGCGATATCGCCGAACTCACCGGTCTTTCACGACAGGCCGTTGCCCTGCTGAAAGACGGGGCGCGCGGCTCCGGCAAATTCCCCGGTCCCGTACAGCGCGTAAAAGGCAACTCGCCGCTGTGGCGCTGGAAAACCATTGTCAGCTGGCTGGTCGCGGAAGCGAGAATTGCGGCAGACTCACCGCTGGTGGTACACGCGGAGGTCCTCGACAGCCTGAATCTGGCCCTGCAGCTGCGGGCCTCTCAGCAGAGCGAAACCGTGATGCACTATTTTCACGGGCTCGACAAGCCGCAGCCAGCCTCTCCGAGTGCCGAGTAACCGCCGCAACGATCGGGACAGGATCGTGTTATCCGGGACTTTCTGGTGTTAAGGTTAACGGACGATCCCCCGTCATGGCCCGCTTATGATTACGCTAACCACCTCGCGCCTGGTGCTCTCCCCGTTCACCGAATCCGACTGGCCCTTTTTCCTGCGCCTGCGCAGCGACCCTCAGGTGATGCGCTTTATGGGGCCGATCCTTGACGAGGAGGCGCTGCGAAACGTCTTCAATGCGCGGCGCGAAGCATCCGGCGTATTCGTACTTCGCGATGGCTGCGGCAAGGCCCTTGGCGACATCGGCCTGCGCATCAGCAGTAAAAATCCGCACGAAGCCGACGTCGGCTACGCCCTGCTGCCTGAGGCTCAGGGTCATGGCTATGCCAGCGAAGCGCTGGAGGAAATTTGCCGCTATGGATTTGCCCGGCTCGGCGTTAACGCGATTAATGCGTGGGTCATCGGGGATAATTCAGGTTCTTCGCGGCTGCTGGAAAAGCACGGTTTCCGGCGGATCCAGATCCTCGAGAAGGCCTGGCATCTGGACGGCGTTGACTACGATGACTGGATCTATCGCCTGGAGCGCCGATCCTGTCCCGGCAGGGTTAACCCCGCCGGGGAGAACGTGAAATTTACTTCAACGAACCCTTGAGGAACTGCTGCAGACGCGGGCTTTTCGGATTACCGAAAAGCTCGTCAGGATGGCCTTCCTCTTCAATTTTCCCCTGATGGAGGAAAATAACGTGCGAGGAAACGTGGCGGGCGAAGCCCATTTCGTGGGTCACCACCACCATCGTTTTTCCCTCTTCCGCCAGCTGCTGCATAATGCGCAGCACTTCCCCCACCAGCTCAGGGTCAAGCGCGGAGGTCGGTTCGTCGAACAGAAGGACTTCAGGCTCCATCGCCAGCGCCCGCGCAATGGAAACGCGCTGCTGCTGACCGCCGGAGAGATGCACCGGATATTTGATCTGCTGACGCTCGTCAATACCGACTTTCGCCAGGTACTTCTCTGCCCGCACTCGCGCTTCCTGCTTGCTCAGCCCCAGCACCTGAATGGGCGCTTCCATGACGTTTTCCAGCACCGTCATGTGGCTCCACAGGTTGAAATGCTGGAATACCATCGTCAGACGGGTGCGCAGCAGGCGCAGCTGGTTTTTATCCGCAACCTTGAGCTGACCATCCTTATCGCGCACCAGGCCAATATTCTGCCCGCTAACAACGATCGTGCCTTCACTCGGTTTCTCAAGGAAGTTAATGCAGCGCAAAAAGGTACTTTTACCGGAACCCGATGAGCCGATGATGCTGATAACGTCCCCGGCTTCTGCCCGCATCGAGACACCTTTCAGCACCTCATGCTCGCCGTAACGTTTATGGAGATCGATAACGTTTAATTTATTGTCGGACATGGCGTTCTCAGTGCGTCGAAGAAGGTTTTATATGCTGTAGCCAGCGCTTTTCCGCCTTGCGGAACAGGCTAATCAGCACATACGAGATAATTAAGTACAGCACCGCGGCAATGCCGAAGGCGGTAAACGGCTGATAGGTCGCCGAGTTAATATCACGGGCAATTTTCAGCAGATCCGGCACCGTAGCGGTAAAGGCCAGCGCGGTGGAGTGCAGCATCAGAATCACTTCATTACTGTACGCCGGCAGCGCGATGCGCAGCGCGGAGGGGAGAATAATGCAGCGATACAGCTTGACCGATGAAAAACCATACGCCCGCGCCGCTTCAATTTCACCGGCGGGAACCGAACGAATCGCCCCGGCAAAAATCTCCGTCGTATAGGCACAGGTATTCAGCGTCAGCGCCAGCACCGTACAGTTGAGGCCGCTGCGGAAGAAGGCGTTCAGCAGCTCGGTACCTTTGACAATTTCCAGCGTATACATACCGGAGTAAAACACCAGCAGCTGCACGTAGAGCGGCGTACCGCGGAAAATATAGGTAAAAAGCCAGATCGGAAACTGAATGTACTTATTGCTGGAGACGCGCCCGATGGCGAGAAAAATCGCCAGCACGCCGCCCATCACCACCGAGGAGATTAACAGCCACAGGGTGATGGCGACGCCGGTAAAGCGGTAGCCGTCGGTCCACAGCAGGGATTTCCAGTACTCCTGAATAATCTCAATCACAGGTCAGCCCTCTTCACGCCCACGGTATAACGGCGTTCAAGCAGCAGCAGCACACCATTGGAAATCGTTGTAAATACGAGATAAATCAGGCCACAGACGATGGCAAAATAGAACGGCTGCCAGGTGCTTTTCCCCGCCAGCTGCGTCGCTTTCACCACATCTTCCAGCCCCAGCAGCGAAACCAGCGCCGTGGCTTTCAGGATAACCTGCCAGTTGTTGCCGATCCCCGGCAGCGCATAGCGCATCATCGCCGGGAACAGAATGCGCCGAAACGTCTGTCCGCCGCTGAAACCAAAGGCGGTCGCCGCTTCGATATGTCCTTTCGGTACCGCGAGGAAGGCGCCACGGAAGGTTTCCGTAAAGTACGCGCCGTAGATAAAGCCCAGCGTGATGATGCCTGCAATCATCGGGTCGATATCAAACTGCGACATCCCCAGCGCATCGGTGAGCGTGTTGAGCGCAATCTGCAGCCCGTAGAAAATCAGCAGCATCAGCACCAGATCCGGCACGCCGCGAATTAAAGTGGTGTAGCCTTCAAATACCAGCGCCAGCGGTCGATTGCTCGATAGCTTCGCGCCGGCGCCGGCCAGACCAATCAGGACCGCCAGCACAACCGAACTAAGGGCCAGCTCCAGCGTGACAAGAGCGCCCTGCAATATTACCTGTGAAAACCCGTACAGCATGCTGTCTGCCCTGTCTATCATCGACCACCGCGCGCAAAGAGACGCGCGGTGGCGTACGCGTGATGGTTAGTCGCCGTACACGTTAAAATCGAAATATTTTTTCGCCAGCTTGTCGTAGGTGCCATCTTTGCGCATTTCAGCGAAGGCTTTGTTCAGCGCTTCACGCAGCTCGTTGTCGTCTTTACGCAGGCCCATGCCGGTGCCGACGCCAAACAGCTTCTCGTCCTTAATGGACGGGCCGCCGAACTGATAGTCTTTACCTACCGGCTGCTTGAGGAAGCCTTCGCTTGCGGCCACTTCATCCTGGAACGCAGCGTCAATGCGGCCAGCGGTCAGGTCGGAATAGATATTGTCCTGGCCCTGATAGGAGACAATCTCAATCCCTTTTGGCGCCCAGTGCTCGTTGCCGTAAGTTTCCTGGGTGGTGCCCTGCAGCACGCCAATACGCTTGCCCTTCAGGCGAGTCAGATCCGGCGTGATATCGCTGCCCTTTTTCACCACCAGGCGGGAATCCGCAGCATAAAGTTTGTCGGTGAAAGCAATTTCCTGCTGGCGTTTTTCAGTAATAGAAAGCGAAGACATAATCGCATCGATTTTCTTCGCTTTTAAAGAGGGGATCAGCGCATCCAGCGGGTTTTCAACGAAGGTACATTGCGTATTGATGCGCTTACACAGCTCTTTGGCCAGATCGATGTCAAAACCAATCAACTCACCCTGCGCATTTTTCGATTCAAACGGGGCATAAGTGGGATCTGTACCGATACGAACCTTTTGCGGAATTGCTGCGAATACCGTGGAAACGCTGGAAAGGGCCAGCGCTAAGGAAAGAGACAACGCCAGTTTTTTCATAACTATCCTCAACAAACTGTCATTCTAATGGGTTTATTAGAAGTACTTAAGCCAGTTATCGTGCCACTTTTCTCCCCGATATGGCAAAACTTTCTGCGCCGGGGAGCAAATTTTTTCGCATCAGAAACGCTTAACTATGCATTTTTTGCACCAAAAGGAGACGCCGACACGACGAATGCACCAATAGGGGGCATCGATAGCTATCGCCACGCTAAAGGGCCCGGTATACCGGGCCCGCGGCATGCTTAGTCACCGTAAACGTTAAAGTCGAAGTACTTCTTCGCCATCTTGTCGTAGGTGCCGTCTTTACGCATTTCGCCCAACGCTTTGTCGAAGGCGGCCTTCAGCTCGCCGTCCGTCTTACGCAGGCCAATGCCGGTGCCATCACCGAAGAACTGTTTGTCTTTGACTGAGGGACCGGCAAAGGCGAAATCTTTACCTGCAGGCTGTTTGAGGAACCCTTCGCTGGCGGCTACTTCATCCTGCAGCGCGGCGTCAAGGCGGCCGGCGGCGAGGTCAGAATAGATCAGGTCCTGGTTCTGATAGGCCACCACGTCTACGCCTTTACTGCGCCAGCGTTCGTTACCGTAAGACTCCTGAGTAGAGCCCTGCAGTACGCCAACGTGCTTGCCCTTCAGCGACTCCAGGGTCGGCTGGATGGGGGAGCCTTTCGGCGCAATCAGACGGGAGTCTGCGGCATACAGCTTGTCAGAGAAGGCTATCTCCTGCTGACGTTTTTCGGTAATCGATAATGAAGAGATGATGGCGTCAATTTTCTTCGCCTTCAGCGAAGGGATCAGTGAATCAAAATCACTCCCTACCCAGGTACATTTTACCTTGATACGCGAACAGAGTTCGTTACCCAAATCGATGTCAAAGCCGACGAAATCACCTTTGGCGTCCTTAGAGGAGAATGGCGCGTAGGTGGCATCGGTACCGATGCGGATGCTTTGCGGCAGAGCTGCAAAGACGCTGGAAGCACTGCTAATTCCCATAATTAAAGAGAGGGCCAGGATCGTCTTCTTCATACAATACCCTTAAGTGTCGTGATGTTGTTATGCGGTGCGTTGTTAGTTATGTGTAGTGCCGACGTATCCTGCAGTTTTTGTGCCATTTTCTCAGTGCGTGCTGGAAACAGCGTTAAATTTGTTAATATAAAGTTGCAGGATTGTCTTGAAAGGGAAGATACCAGTATTAACGGAGAAACCGCAGCGTCGAAACGCAAAAAAACAAATTAAATGTTGAGGATTTGATCGGGGCGACAAAATTGCACCATCGGGGCGCAAAGAATCATAAAGCGCACTATTTTAGTGCGCGATCAGGCCCCCTGCCAGCGGACATACAGGTCCTGCGGCAGCGTGATATCGAACTGATCGATAACGCGATTGACCGTCTGGTTGATCACGTCGTCCAGGGTTTGCGGACGATGATAGAAGGCCGGAACCGGGGGCATGATAACCGCGCCCATTTCCGCCGCCTGGACCAGCAGACGCAGGTGTCCGAGGTGGAACGGCGTTTCGCGCACGCAGAGCACCAGCGGACGACGCTCTTTCAGCACCACGTCCGCCGCGCGGGTCAGCAGACCATCGGTATAGCTATGAACAATGCCTGAAAGCGTTTTCATCGAGCAGGGTAGTATCACCATCCCGGCGGTTTTAAACGAGCCGGAAGAGATGCTGGCGGCGATATCGCGGGCATCGTGGACGACGTCGGCCAGCCCCTGAACTTCACGCAGCGAGTAGTCGGTCTCCAGCGCCAGAGTCTGCCGCGCCGCCTGGCTCATGATCAGATGGGTTTCAACATCCGCGACATCGCGCAATATCTGGAGCAGCCGCACGCCGTAAACGGCACCGCTGGCGCCAGAAATTCCAATGATAAGTCGTTTCACGATGGTTGCCCCTTCTGCTTAGAGTCGCAGACTTTGCCGGATTATAGCACCGGACGCAAGTCCGGTGGCCCGCTAACCGGGGCCCGAAAAACAAAAAGCCCGCAGTCTGACGACGGCGGGCTTTGACAACAAAGGCGTGGTTTAGCCTTCGTTATGCATCTCTAAGTTTTCCACTTCGTTCTGACGCTGCACCGCTTTGGCATCGTCGTTACGCAGGGAGTCGAGATAATCCAGGTACTGCTGATCGACGTCCTTAGTGACGTACACGCCGTTAAATACCGAACACTCAAACTGCTGAATATCGGGATTCTCGGCCCGCACGGCGTCGATCAGATCGTTCAGATCCTGGAAGATTAGGCCGTCAGCGCCGATGATCTGCCGAATTTCATCAACTTCACGACCGTGGGCAATCAGCTCGGTGGCCGTCGGCATATCGATGCCGTAGACGTTCGGGAAGCGAATCTCCGGCGCAGCGGAGGCCAGATAGACCTTCTTCGCGCCCGCTTCGCGCGCCATCTCGATAATCTGTTCCGAGGTGGTGCCGCGAACGATGGAGTCATCGACCAGCAGGACGTTTTTATCACGGAACTCGGCGCGGTTAGCGTTGAGCTTACGACGTACTGATTTACGACGCAGCTGCTGGCCCGGCATGATAAAAGTACGGCCGACGTAGCGGTTTTTGACGAAGCCCTGACGATAAGGCTTGTCGAGAATACGGGCAATTTCCAGCGCGATGTCGCAGGAGGTTTCCGGAATCGGGATGACCACGTCAATGTCCAGATCTTCCCATTCGCGGGCAATCTTCTCGCCCAGCTTGGTCCCCATATTCACGCGCGCGCTGTAGACGGAGATCTTATCGATGAAGGAGTCCGGACGGGCAAAATAGACGTACTCAAAGAGGCACGGGTTGCTGACCGGGTTCTCCGCGCACTGGCGGGTAAACAGCTGGCCTTTTTCGGTGATGTACACCGCTTCACCCGGCGCAACGTCGCGCAGGAACTCGAAGCCCAGCGTATCCAGCGCCACGCTTTCGGAGGCCACCATGTATTCGGTACGGCCGTCGCCAATATCGCGCTTGCCCAGCACCAGCGGGCGAATACCGTTCGGATCGCGAAACGCCACCATACCGTGGCCGATAATCATCGCCACGCAGGCATAGGCGCCGCGAATCTGCCGATTGGTCGCCGCAATTGCCGCAAAGATATTGTCGGCTTCCAGCGGATAATGGCGGAAGTTATCCAGCTCGCTGGCGAAAATATTGAGCAGAATTTCAGAATCGGAGGTGGTGTTGATGTGGCGGCGTTTTTCTTCAAACAGCTTTTTACGCAGCTCGTGCGCGTTGGTCAGGTTACCGTTATGCGCCAACGTAATGCCATACGGCGAGTTAACGTAGAAAGGCTGAGCCTCGGAGGCGCTGGAGCTGCCAGCCGTAGGGTAACGGACGTGGCCGATCCCCATGTTGCCCTGCATACGCTGCATGTGGCGAGCCTCAAAAATATCGCTCACCAGCCCGTTTGCCTTACGCAAGCGGAAGCAATTATTTGCATCAATGGTGATGATGCCTGCGGCATCCTGGCCACGATGCTGGAGCACCGTTAACGCGTCATAAATCGACTGGTTGACCGGCATAACACCGGCGATACCGACAATACCGCACATACGTCTTTTCCTCGTTCAGCTACATCCCAACGCTTATGCTTTGGGCAAGAAACTTGACGAGCTCTGCAGATAGTCAAAAAACCATCTGATAACGAAACTGAACTGCGGGATAAGCTCCGACTTTTGCCAGTCTTCGCTCTTCGCCATACCGGTAAAACTATCGAGAAAGAACAGGATCGCTGAGACAATCAGCACGCCGCGGAGGGCGCCAAAACAGATCCCCAACACCCTGTCGGTACCCGACAGGCCGGTTTTCTCTACCAGTGCGCTAATCACATAGTTAACGATAGCGCCGACGATAAGCGTTGCGATAAACAGTATCGCGATAGCAATCCCATTGCGGACCATTTCGTCTTCAAAGCCCGTGAACCAGACAGCCAGGTAAGTGTAGTAATGACTGGCAACAAAGAAAGCACATCCCCAGGTTACCAGCGATAACGCTTCACGAACAAAGCCGCGGATCAGGCTTACCAGACAGGAAAAACCAATCACCGCAATAATGGCGTAATCAATCCAGACCATATACATCCTACGATTTTACGCCCTGTCGTCCGGTTCGGGGCGCATTCTAACAGAAAAAGAAAACGTTTGCGTAGGGATTTCCGTGCCCTACAGAAATAAAAATGGCGCTGAAAAAACATTCAACGCCATACTGCCTTTCGCCTCTGCAGGGCGCGTCAGGTAAGGGATTCAGCCCCTTCGCTCGCCGACAGCAAGCGGGGTGGAGGGCCCGACGGCCCACCGTTCTGCCTGCCCCTGACCGCACAAGGAAGAATGCCTCATTGCCCGGCACAAGCCTCGGCGTTCTCAACGCTATCAGACTGAATAGCAAGGCTAGTTTGGCGTGTATCCCATCACCACGCCGCTCAGACCCGACAGCTGCTTCAGATCCCCAAGCTGGCCTTTCAGCTTATCTTTCGACGCATCAGGGCCAACCAGAATACGGGTGATTTTCCCCTGCACCGGCGTTGAAGGCGACGTGTAAACCTTGAACCCGGAGGAGCGCAGCTTACCGACGATTTCGTTGACCTTGTCCGCATTTTTCAACGCGCCCAGCTGCACCACGTAGGCTCTGCCGGTCGGCGCAGGAATTTCAGCTGGCTTCGGCGCCGGCGTCTGGGCGACAGTTTGCTGCTGCTGCTGCGGCTGCTGAGGCTTCTCGACCGGCTTAGGCTGCGGCTGAGGTTGCGGCTTCGGCTGGGCCTGAGGTTTCGGCTGCGGCTTGGGCGCGACAACCGGCTCCTGGACATCGTCAAAGCTGTTATTGTTTACCGGGATGCGCGACGGATCCAGCGACGGCGCCGCCGCATTTCCGGCCCTCACCTCTTCTGCCGCCCCTTCCGGAGGCTGGGCAGGCAAGGCCTGCGTTGCCGCCGGTAGCATATCAGGCTCATCGCGATCGCCCGGTTTTGGCACCAGCGGGATCGCCGCAAACTCATCCTGATAGTGTTTTTTCTGACCGTCAAGCAGCCCCGGGAGAATAATGACCCCCAGCGCCACCAGCACAATCGTCCCGACTAAACGGTTCTGAAACTTACTCGCCACCGATTCTCCCCGCGTCTATTTCTTCCATTACGTGCGCTACCGTGTGGAATGAGCCACACACCAGCACCGTATCTTCAGGTCCGGCATCGGCCATGGCCGCATGCCATGCTTGAGCGACGTCTGCGCAGGCTCTCCCCGTACGCAAATGCTCCAGCAGCTGCTCCGCCGTAGCTCCACGCGGCCCTTCCAGCGGCGCGCAGTACCAGCAATCAATCTCAGCCATCAGGTTTGCCAGCGTACCGGCAATATCCTTATCATGCAGCATACCAATAACCGCCAGCACGCGCCCCGTTTTCGGCAGGCTTTTGAGACGCCCGGCCAGATACGCCGCCGCGTGCGGATTATGGGCAACGTCGAGGATCACGCGCGGCGCCTCGCCAATTATCTGGAAACGCCCGGGCAGCATCGCCTGCCTAATGCCGTCGCGAATCGCCTGCTCGCTCACCGTCAGCCCGCTGGCGCGCAGTGCGGCAAGCGCCGTAGCCGCATTCGGCATGGGTACCTGAGGCAGCGGCAGTACCGCCAGCGTCCCCTGCTGGTCGCTGAAACCCCACCCCTGCTCGCCGCTCGCGTAGCGCCAGTCGACGCCGCGACGCCGCAGCACCGCGCCTTTTTCGGCCGCAACGTCGGCGATGGTATGGGGCATATCCGGCTCACCGACGATGGCCGGCCGGCCTGAGCGGAAAATACCGGCCTTTTCGCGACCAATGCTTTCGCGATCCGGCCCCAGCCAGTCGGTATGATCGAGCGCAATGCTGGTCACCACCGCCACGTCGGCATCAACGATATTTGTCGCATCAAGGCGACCGCCGAGCCCGACCTCAAGGATAACGACATCCAGCTGCGCCTGCTTAAACAGCCACAGCGCGGAGAGCGTACCGAACTCAAAATAGCTCAGGGAGATTTCACCGCGCGCGGCTTCGATTTCGGCGAAAGAGGCGGTATGCGCCGCTTCCGGCAGCTCCTCTCCCTGCACGCGAACGCGTTCGGTATAGCGCACCAGATGCGGGGAACTGTAGACGCCGACCCTATAGCCCGCCGCCATCAGCACCGACTCCAGCGTACGGCAGGTGGTCCCCTTACCGTTGGTTCCCGCCACCGTAAAGACGAACGGTGCGGGTTTCACTACCGCCATCCGTCCGGCAACTTCGTTCACCCGCATCAGCCCGAGATCGATAGTTTTGCTGTGCAGATGCTCCAGATAAGAAAGCCACGTAGCCAGGGGCGACGTGGCCTGAGGAATAGGTTCTTTTTCCATGATGTCCGCAAGAGTTAACGGTAAATACGCTCATCCTTCAGCGTGCCGCAAAGCGGTCAGGTCAGGATGATGTCGCGTAGCTATTTGAATATAAAAAAAGGGCAGCACCGTCAGGCCTGCCCTCTGCATTATCAGGCCTCTGGTTCCTGATCCGGTACCGGCGGCACCGCGTCGCCTTCATGAGGAACCTCCGGGCACGGTGCCGGGAGATTCATCAGCTTCGCCAGAATACTGGCCAGCTTCAGGCGCATTTCAGGGCGACGTACGATCATGTCGATCGCCCCTTTTTCAATCAGGAACTCGCTGCGCTGGAATCCTGGCGGCAGCTTTTCGCGTACGGTTTGCTCGATAACGCGAGGACCGGCAAAGCCGATCAGCGCTTTCGGCTCCGCGATGTTGAGATCGCCGAGCATCGCAAAGCTCGCCGATACGCCGCCCATCGTCGGGTCGGTCAGCACCGAGATATACGGTAAACCGCGCTCCTGCATTTTCGCCAGCGCGGCTGACGTTTTCGCCATCTGCATCAGCGACATCAGCGCTTCCTGCATACGCGCGCCGCCGGACGCTGAGAAGCAAACCAGCGGGCAGTTGTCTTCCAACGCCTGCTCAACGGCACGTACGAAGCGCGCACCTACCACCGAGCCCATCGAACCGCCCATAAAGGCGAATTCAAAAGCAACGGCGACAACCGGCATGTCGTACAGGGTGCCCTTCATGACCACCAGCGCATCTTTCTCGCCGGTCTCTTTTTGAGCCGACGCCAGGCGGTCTTTGTATTTTTTCGAATCGCGGAACTTCAGCACATCTTTCGGCTCGAGCTCGCTTCCCAGCTCCACGAGGGAACCTTCGTCCAACAGGCTATGCAGGCGATTACGCGCCGACATACGCATATGGTGATCGCACTTAGGGCAAACCTCCAGGTTGCGCTCCAGTTCTGCGCGGTACAATACCTGACCGCAACTGTCGCACTTGGTCCATACACCCTCAGGAATGCTTGCCTTGCGGGTGGGAGTTATATTGCTTTTAATTCGTTCAATCCAGCTCATTGATAACCTTTCTGCCTGAACCTGGTCGATGCCAGTTTTGTCGTAAGGGGCGCATAATGCCATTTTTGACCCTTACAGACCATGAATGTTGCACATTAAATCATAACATCCCGTCACATGGGATAAAAAAGTGGTCGTACCGCTCACACTTCACTCTTCGGGCGGCGGCGCTCTGCCCGAAGAAGATGACGCTACAGAAGTTATTTTGACTGCTTCGCCGCCGCGCGCTTGTGGCGAATGATTTCAATCACTCCCGGCAGCACGGACAGGAGAATAATAGCCACAATCAGCAGCTTCAGGTTTTCCTGGACGATCGGTAAATCGCCAAACAGGTAGCCCGCGTAGGTGAACAGCAGCACCCACAGCAGCGCGCCAACAACGTTATAGGCCGCAAAATGACGATAGGACATGTGGCCCATTCCCGCCACAAATGGCGCAAAGGTTCTGACAATCGGCACGAAGCGAGCGAGGATAATGGTTTTGCCGCCGTGACGCTCGTAGAACGCGTGGGTCTTGTCCAGATAGCTGCGGCGGAAGATTTTTGAGTCAGGATTACTGAAGAGCTTTTCCCCGAACAGCCGGCCGATCGTGTAGTTCAGGGCATCGCCGACAATCGCCGCGATAACCATCAGCACCACCATCAGATGCACGTTCAGATCGTTAGTCGGCAGCGCAGACAGCGCCCCGGCAACAAACAGCAGCGAATCTCCCGGCAGGAACGGTGTCACCACCAGACCCGTTTCGCAAAACAAAATCAAAAACAGAATGGCATAAACCCAGATACCGTACTCGGCAACCAGTTCGGCCAGGTGTACATCTATATGCAGGATGAAATCAATTAAAAAGCGGATCAGGTCCATACCGTTTTAGTCCTTAATAGCAATACGTAAAATCCTTCGCGGCGCAGCCAGGCGGCCGAGCGACGGCTCCCGGAGCGCGCGCAAAAAAGCGGGCCCGGGAAAACCAGCGCGGCCGGCAAAGCGGCGGCCTGAAGGATGAGGCGTATACGTCAGTCCGCCAGAAACAGCGGGCCCATCGGCATCACCGGCAGATCGAAATGGGCCGGATAATCAACCGACACCAGATACAATCCCTCGGCTTTGGCCGTCGCGGCGGCTAGCTTCCTGTCTTTTGCCGCCAGAAGTTCTGCAATCCAGCTCTCTGGCTGGTTACCGGCCCCTACTTCCATCAGGCTGCCGACAATGTTCCTTACCATATGATGTACAAAGGCGTTTGCTTTGATATCGACCACCACATATGCGCCGTAACGCGTAACGCTAATATGCTTCACGTTGCGCCAGGGCGTACGCGACTGGCACTGCTGCGCGCGAAACGAGGTAAAATCATTCTCGCCCAGCAGGCACTGCGCCGCGCGCTGCATCCGCTCGGCGTCCAGGGGCTGGTGATAATGGGTCACCCCCTGGCTTAATACCCCCGGGCGCAGCCGGTGGTTATAGATAACGTAACGGTAGCGGCGCGCCGTTGCGCTGAAGCGCGCGTGGAACGCGTCCGGCACATGTTTCACCCAACGCACGGCAATGTCACCAGGCAGATTCGCATTCACGCCCAGCGTCCAGGCCGCGTCTTTACGCAGCGCGCGCGTTTCAAAATGCACCACCTGGCCGGTGCCGTGAACGCCGGCGTCGGTGCGGCCCGCGCAGAAGACGTTAATCGGTTCATTCGCCACCTGCGAGAGCGCCTTTTCCAGCTTCTCCTGCACGCTGCGTACTTCGTTCTGCCGCTGCCAGCCGTAATATTTACTGCCGTCGTACTCGATGCCCAGCGCGATTTTATAGACCGGCAGCTGCTCCATCTCAGACATCAGTAAAAATACTCCTGCACCAGCTTCTCGGCGATTTTGACCGCCATCAGCGCGCCGCCGAAGCGGACGTTGTCGGCAACGGACCAGAACTGAATCTGCTCCGGCATCCCGTAATCGTTGCGTACGCAGCCGACGGAGAGCTGGGTGGTGCCGGAGGCGTCGCCAACCTGAGTCGGGAACTCGTGCGCTTCGGACAGCTCGATATCTTCCCCGCGCGCAAAGGCATCGCGCGCCTCTTCTGCGGCCAGCGGGCGCATGGCTTCGAAATTAACCATCTGCGCATGGCCGTAGAATACCGGCGACTGGACCACGCTTGCGGAGATCATCAGCCCTTCGTCCTGGAGGATCTTCCGCACTTCATCGACGATACGGCGCTCTTCCAGCACGCTGCCTTCGCGATCGGGCAGCAGCGGCAGCATATTGAACGCCAGCT
Source organism: Klebsiella sp. Ech2A (assembly GCF_030078455.1). NCBI lineage: Bacteria > Pseudomonadati > Pseudomonadota > Gammaproteobacteria > Enterobacterales > Enterobacteriaceae > Klebsiella > Klebsiella sp. Ech2A. The sequence continues at coordinate 47,705 of NZ_JAQGFU010000016.1, forward strand.
GGCGGCCAAAGTAATCATCTTCATCAATCGGCATGCCGTTGAGCAGCTTAGCGCTCTGCCCTGCCAGCGCGCTAACCGCTTTTTTACCGCGGGCTGAAACGGAGAGCAGGCTGGTGACCTGAATACGCGACAGGCCGCCTTCGTCAATCAGCGGCTTCAGCGCGGCCAGCAGCTGGCTGGTCAGGCTGTTGGCCACGGCAATAACATTACGATTGCGGTAATCAGCCAGTACGAATGGGTTGACGTCCGGCACGACCAGCGGAACGTCCGGCTCCAGCGCGAACAGGCCGCTGAGGTCGATAACCAGACAGCCAGCGTTAGTCGCCTCATCAACATAGGCCGCCGTAGCTTCGACGCCGGCGGCGAAAAAGGCCAGCTGGGCCTGGGTCCAGTCAAACTCCGCGGCGTCCTGTACGATGACCGACTTACCGTTGAAGCGCAAATGTTCGCCCGCGCTTTCGTTACGCGCCAGGGCGTAAATATCACCCACCGGGAACTGACGTTCAGCAAGGGTTTCGAGCAGGGCTTCGCCAACGGCGCCCGTTGCGCCCAGTATGGCAATATTCCAGCCTTCAGACATGGTGGTTTACTCCGGAAAAAAGCGACCCTGCAGGAGTATCCAACAGGGTCATTAAGAAGATATTAACGAACAGGATGATGTATGGCATTAAAGCCGAGCTGTCGCAACAGCGTCGCCGCCTGCTCATCGCTGCACTGTACGTACAGCGAAGACCATTCACGGCGTTCCTGGTAATTTTTGCGCAGCTTGTCAAATTCACCCGCAGCACCGGCCACTTTTCGCAGCGGCGCATCGTCGCGACGCACATCATACACCAAATGGACCAGCCTTTTCAGGGTTGCCTGATCGAGCGCGCCGTGGAGGGTGATACGGCCAAACTCCGGCGCCGGCAGCAGGGTATCCAGCGCAACCTGCTGCGGATGACCGATAAACGCGCTGTAGGCTTCAAACACCTGGGTCGTCCCGCGCGCTTTCCCTTCAAGGGTATAGCCCGCGATATGCGCGGTACCGATATCCACGCGATCCAGCAGCTCAAGGTTAAGATCCGGCTCCGGCTCCCAGACGTCCAGCACCACGCTCAGCGGCTGCCCGGCCTGCAGGCACTTCAGCAGCGCGCCGTTATCCACCACCGGACCACGGCAGGCGTTAATTAACACCGTTCCCGGCTTCAGGCGGCTAATCAGCGCCTCATCCGCGAGGTGCAGCGTCTTGTACTGCCCTTCTTTATATAAAGGCGTGTGGAACGTCAGCACATCGGCCTGCTGAACCAGCTCGTCGAGGCTGCGGAAATCGCCCTCATCACCGCGATCCGCGCGCGGCGGATCGCAAAGCAGCGTTTTAATCCCCAGCGCTTCAAGACGTTTTTGCAGCCGTCCGCCGACGTTGCCCACCCCGACGATCCCAACGGTACGATCGGTCAGCGCAAAGCCGTCGCGCTCGGCCAGCATCAGCAGCGCCGAGAAAACATACTCAACTACCGCAATCGCGTTGCAGCCCGGCGCGGCGGAAAATCCGATCCCCGCCTGCTGGAGCCACGCCTGATCGACATGATCGGTGCCCGCGGTCGCGGTGCCGACGAACTGAATAGCCTTACCGGCAAGCAGCGCTTCATTGACTTTAGTGACGGAGCGGACCATCAGCGCGTCGGCATCGGTCAGCGCTTCAGCCGGAATTGGGCGGCCGGGGACCGCCCTCACCTCGCCCAAACGGCTAAAAAGCTCACGGGCATAGGGCATATTTTCATCAACGAGGATTTTCACGGTTCAGTACCTGTCTGAGAACGAGAGTAAACCGGGGAAGTGTGCCATAATCTCGCCGCCAGGAACATCATCACCGGGCCTCAGTACAGTAATACGGAAAGGATTAATCATGACACAACCCGTTTCAGGTATGTCCGATCGCCCTCCGGGGACGGCTCCCTCCGGTGCGCCCGTCGCCGGGGAGCTTTCGCTGACCACCCAACAACGCACCGTTCTCGAGCGACTGATCACCCGCCTGGTGGCGCTAACATCGCAGCAGAACGCGGAAGTGTGGGCCGGAATCAAGCACGATCTGGGACTGAAAGGCGATGCGCCGCTGCTGGCATGCCACTTTGCCGCCGCCGAAAGTCACCTGAACCAGCGCCTGACCGTTGCGCAGCAAAACCATCGCCACCGTCAGACTCTGGCGCAGCTCGGCGAGCTGCTGAGCCAGGGCAACAACCGTCAGGCGGTGAGCGATTATATTCGCCAGAATTATGGGCAAACTACGCTACACGCGCTGACCCAGCAGCAGCTTGAGAACGTGCTGCAGCTGCTGCAAAACGGCCGGCTGTCGATTCCGGCGCCCCAACAGCGTCAGCCTACGCTGCGCCCGCTGCTGCCGGCGGAACACAACACGCTGAATCAGCTGGTGACCCGCCTTGCCGCCGCAACCGGCGAGCCCGGCAAGCTTATCTGGCAATCGATGCTGGAGCTGTGCGGCGTGAAAACCGGCGAGCTGATCCCGGCAACGCATTTTACCCCGCTCTCCTACTGGCTTCAGGCGCGGCAAACGCTAAGCACCCAGGCCAGCCCGACGCTCAACTCGCTGCAGGCCGCGCTGAAGCAGCCGCTTGAAGCGCAGGAGTGGCAGAAGATCGCCGATTTTGCCCGCAATAGCTGGCAGGTGACGCCGCAGTCGGCGCTGAGCTCCAGCCAGGTACTGACGCTGTTAAACAAAGTTTTCGTGCTGCGGGTGGCGCGCGCCCAGGAAACCCTGGCGATCCCCTCGCTGCAAACGGAGGCCACCCCGCTCTGCGTGCGGCTCAAAAAGCCGTGGCTTATCCTGCTGGCGCTGGCCGCGCTGGCGCTGATATGGCTGATGGTTGCGTAGCGCCTGCCGCCAGAGAAACGGGGCGGCTAATGTCACCGTTACGGTAACGCCCGCGCAAGGCGGCCGGCCCTCACTCACCGAGGGCCGAGCCATAGGCCTACTTGCGTAGTGATACCAGGGTGACGACGATACCCAGCGCGGCGCAGACCGCCGCCGCCAGGAAGACGGACGAGTAGCCCAGAGACGTCGCCAGCAGTCCGGCCAGCGGGCCGCTAATACCGTATGAAATATCCTGGAACGCCGCATAGCCCCCCAGCGCGGTGCCCCGCACCTGTGGCGGAACGCGCTTCACCACCTCCACGCCCAGCGACGGGAAGATAAGCGAGCAGCCGCAGCCGGTCAGCGCGGCGCCGGCTAAGGCGGTCCAGGCATCCGGCGCCAGCCACAGCAGCGTCAGGCCAGCGGCCTCAATCAGCAGCGAGACCGTCGCCACCTTCACCCCGCCGAAGCGATCGGGCATCCAGCCAAACAGGATGCGCATCAGCACGAAGGCGCCGCCAAAAGCGGTCAACGTAAAGCCGGCCATCGCCCAGCCGTTGCTGGCAAAATAGAGCGAGACGAAGGTACCAATCACCGCAAATCCGACGCCCTGCAGGCCAAGGCCAATCCCCGGACGCCAGATCATACCGACAACGCTCCACAGCGACGGACGTTCGCCGCCGTGCGCCGGAACCTTGCGGACCGTGCCGTTAATGGCGAGGGCAAGGAGCGGCAGCGCCATGGTGACGCAGGCCAGCACGGCAACGCCGTACTGCGTGTAAATCAGCAGCCCCAGCGGGGCGCCGGCCGCCAGCGATCCGTAGATGGCCATTCCGTTCCATGACATGACTTTCCCCGAGCGCGTCGGCCCGACGAGGCCCAGCCCCCAGCTCAGGTTACCGGTTAGCAGCTGGCTTTCGCCAAAGCCAAGGATCAGCCGGCCCAGCACCAGCAGCGCAAATTTCGCCACAATCGATACCGGCAGGAGCGCCGCCAGCAGCCACGCGGCGCCGGCCAGCGCGCAGGCGAGCATCCCCTGCAGCACCGAGCGTTTCGCCCCGTACTGGTCGGCGAGGCGACCGGCGTAGCCTCGCGTCAGAACCGTCGCCAGAAACTGTATTCCAACGGCGATGCCAACCATCGTGTTGCCAAAACCGAGCTCGTGGTGCACAAAAAGAGGGATCACCGGCAGCGGAAGGCCGACGGTCATGTAGGTCAGAAAGACGGAGAACGTAATGCGAAATAGCGAAATATTCGCCGAAGAGAGATTCGTTGTTTTTGTCGCTGCGGACATGCTTTACTCCAGTTCGCAGAATAAGACGAGGTGAGTGTACCTCCCTGCGCCAGGCTCTCTCAATAATGCAAAAAGGGAGCCTGCTGGCTCCCTTTTCAATTACTGACTGACTATGCGTCGTGTTTACGCATCACCAGGGTGGCGTTGGTGCCGCCAAAACCGAAGCTGTTGGACATCACGGTGGTCAGCGCACGTTCGGTCGGCTTAGTCACGATGTTCAGGCCTGCGGCCTGCTCGTCCATCTCGTCGATGTTGATGCTTGGGGCGATAAAGCCGTGTTCCAGCATCAGCAGAGAGTAGATCGCTTCCTGTACGCCAGCGGCGCCCAGCGAGTGGCCGGTCATCGCTTTCGTTGCGGAGATTGCCGGGCTGTTATCGCCGAAGACTTCACGGATTGCGCCCAGCTCTTTCACGTCGCCAACCGGCGTTGAGGTACCGTGGGAGTTCAGGTAATCAATCGGGGTGTCAACGCCCTGCATCGCCATGTGCATGCAGCGGACTGCGCCTTCGCCAGACGGGGCAACCATGTCGGCGCCATCGGACGTTGCGCCGTAGCCGACGATTTCCGCATAAATGTGTGCGCCGCGCGCCAGAGCGTGCTCCAGCTCTTCAACGACAACCATACCGCCGCCGCCAGCGATAACGAAACCGTCGCGGTGCGTATCATAGGTACGGGACGCTTTGTCCGGAGTTTCGTTGTATTTGGTGGACAACGCGCCCATTGCGTCGAATTCGCAGGCCATTTCCCAGCACAGCTCTTCGCCGCCGCCGGCAAAAACGATATCCTGTTTGCCCAGCTGAATCTGCTCTACGGCATTGCCGATACAGTGTGCGGAAGTCGCACAGGCGGAGCTGATAGAGTAGTTGACGCCGTGGATTTTGAACGGCGTGGCCAGGCAGGCAGAAACGGCAGAGGCCATCGCTTTGGTCACCACGTACGGGCCAACGGCCTTCAGGCCGCGCGGGCTACGCATCGCATCTGCGCCAAACACCTGGTATTTTGAAGAGCCGCCGGAACCGGCGATCAGACCGACGCGCGGGTTATTTTGATAAACTTCTTCTTTCAATCCAGCATCTTCTACAGCCTGCTGCATTGAGAGATAGGCGTAGATGGAGGCATCGTTCATAAAGCGAACCACTTTACGGTCGATCAGACCGGTGGTATCCAGCTTAACGTTGCCCCATACGTGGCTGCGCATACCTGAATCTTGAAATTCCTGAGAGAAAGTGATCCCTGAACGTCCTTCACGCAGAGATGCCAGGACTTCCTGCTGGTTGTTACCGATGCTGGAAACGATGCCCAAGCCAGTAATAACTGCACGTTTCATTCAATACCTCTGTAAGTCGCACTATTTTAAGTTTCGAGTCGCACAATAGCGTACACTTGTACGCCGAACAAGTCCGATCAGCCATTTTGTGTATAAATTTGCGCCTCCCGGCACACATCGTTAAGATCGTTCTACGCCTTGAGATTCGAGTAACTTACGTGAAACAAAACGCCATACAACCTGCCAACCTGGAATTCAACGCTGAGGGTACACCTGTTTCCCGAGATTTCGGCGACGTGTACTTTTCCAATGACAACGGTCTGGAAGAGACCCGCTACGTTTTTCTCGGCGGCAACCGCCTCGGTGAACGCTTTCCCGTTCATTCCCAGCCGCTGTTTGTGGTGGCGGAGAGCGGATTCGGCACCGGCCTCAACTTCCTTACGCTGTGGCAGGCGTTCGACGTTTTTCACCGTGACTACCCCGAAGCTACCCTGCAAAGATTACATTTCATCAGTTTCGAAAAATTTCCGCTCACCGCCGCCGATCTGGCCCTCTCCCACCGGCACTGGCCGGAGCTGGCTCCGTGGGCGGAGCAGCTGCAGGCCCAGTGGCCGCTGCCCGTTGCCGGCTGCCACCGGCTGCTGCTTGACGACGGACGCGTGACCCTCGATTTATGGTTCGGCGATATCAACGAGCTGACCCTTGAGCTTGATGACTCCCTCAACCAGCAGGTCGACGCCTGGTTTCTCGACGGGTTTGCGCCGGCAAAAAACCCGGATATGTGGACGCCAGAGCTCTTCGCGGCCATGGCCCGGCTGGCAAAACCGGGCGGGACCCTGGCGACCTTTACCTCCGCGGGCTTCGTGCGTCGCGGCCTGCAGGAAGCCGGCTTCACCATGCATAAGCATAAAGGCTTCGGCCGCAAGCGAGAGATGCTGATCGGCGAGATGAGCCGCGAGCTGAACCTGCTCGCGCGCGCGCCGTGGTTTGCCCGCACCGCCAGCGAAAAACGCGAGGTGGCGATTATCGGCGGCGGGATTGCCAGCGCCCTGCTGTCGCTCGCGCTGCTGCGCCGCGGCTGGCAGGTGACGCTCTATTGCGCCGACGATGCCCCCGCCAAAGGCGCATCCGGCAACCGTCAGGGAGCCCTGTATCCTTTGCTCAGCCAGCACGACCCGGCCCTGACCCGCTTCTTCCCCGCCGCATTTACCTTCGCGCGCAGGATTTACGATGCGCTGCCGGTCACCTTCGACCATCAGTGGTC
>NZ_JAQGFU010000170.1:0-9716 GCF_030078455.1 Klebsiella sp. Ech2A
TGCTGGCGGGTCGGGTTGTTGCCTTCCACAGCGGCGGCGAAGAGCGCGTCGGTGAAGTGCTGAGCAACCGCCAGAACGATAGCGACAAAAGAAAAACGGAGGAGCACGCATGATCCCCTTAACACATGGACTGATCCTCGCCGCGATCCTGTTTGTTCTCGGTCTGACGGGTCTGGTGATTCGCCGCAATCTGCTGTTTATGCTGATTAGCCTGGAGATCATGATCAACGCCGCGGCGTTGGCCTTCGTGGTTGCCGGAAGCTACTGGGGTCAGGCCGATGGTCAGATAATGTATATTCTCGCCATCAGCCTTGCGGCTGCTGAAGCGAGTATCGGTCTGGCGCTGCTGCTGCAGCTCCATCGTCGCCGCCAGAACCTGAACATCGATTCAGTAAGTGAGTTGCGTGGATGAACATGCTTTCCTTAACCATTCTTTTGCCATTGATTGGCTTTGTGCTGCTGGCCTTTTCCCGCGGGCGCTGGTCGGAAAACCTCTCCGCCACCGTGGGGATGGGGTCGGTAGGCCTGGCCGCGCTGGTTACGGCCTTCGTTGGGATGGACTTCTTTGCTAACGGCAGACAGGCGATCAGCGTTCCGCTGTGGACGTGGATGTCGGTGGGCGATTTCAACATCGGCTTTAACCTGGTGCTGGACGGTCTCTCCCTGACCATGCTCTCCGTGGTTACCGGCGTCGGTTTCCTGATCCACATGTTCGCCTCCTGGTACATGCGCGGGGAAGAGGGCTACTCCCGCTTCTTCGCCTACACCAACCTGTTTATCGCCAGCATGGTGGTTCTGGTGCTCGCCGATAACCTGCTGCTGATGTACCTCGGCTGGGAAGGCGTGGGCCTGTGCTCCTATCTGCTGATCGGTTTCTACTATACCGATCCGAAGAACGGCGCCGCGGCGATGAAAGCGTTTGTGGTGACCCGCGTCGGCGACGTGTTCCTCGCCTTCGCGCTGTTCATTCTCTACAACGAGCTGGGGACCCTGAACTTCCGCGAAATGGTCGAGCTGGCGCCTCAGCACTTTGAAGCCGGCAACAACATGCTGACGTGGGCGACCCTGATGCTGCTGGGCGGCGCGGTAGGTAAATCTGCGCAGCTGCCGCTGCAGACCTGGCTTGCGGACGCGATGGCGGGCCCGACTCCGGTCTCCGCGCTGATCCACGCCGCCACCATGGTGACCGCGGGCGTGTATCTGATTGCGCGTACGCACGGCCTGTTCCTGATGACGCCGGAAATTCTGCATCTGGTGGGTATCGTGGGTGCGGTGACGCTGGTGCTGGCAGGTTTTGCCGCGCTGGTACAAACCGACATCAAGCGCGTGCTGGCCTACTCGACGATGAGTCAGATTGGCTACATGTTCCTGGCGCTGGGCGTTCAGGCATGGGACGCGGCGATTTTCCATCTGATGACCCACGCGTTCTTTAAAGCGCTGCTGTTCCTGTCGTCTGGTTCGGTGATCCTCGCCTGCCATCATGAGCAGAACATCTTCAAAATGGGCGGCCTGCGTAAATCGATTCCTCTGGTGTACGTCTGCTTCCTGGTGGGGGGCGCGGCGCTGTCCGCACTGCCGCTCATCACCGCAGGCTTCTTCAGTAAGGATGAGATTCTGGCAGGGGCGATGGCAAACGGTCATATCAACCTGATGGTTGCTGGCCTGGTCGGCGCGTTTATGACCTCGCTGTATACCTTCCGCATGATCTTCATCGTGTTCCACGGCAAGGAGCAGATCCACGCTCACGCGGGCAAGGGGATTACCCATCACCTGCCGCTGATTATTCTGCTGGTTCTCTCCACCTTCGTTGGCGCCATGATTGTGCCGCCGCTGCAGGGCGTACTGCCGCAGACCACCGAGCTTGAGCACGGCCGCGTCATGACCCTGGAAATCACCTCCGGGATCGTGGCTATCGCTGGTATCCTCATCGCCGCATGGCTGTGGCTGGGTAAACGCACGCTGGTGACCTCCATCGCCAACAGCGCGCCTGGCCGCCTGCTCGGCACCTGGTGGTACAACGCCTGGGGCTTCGACTGGCTGTACGACAAGGTGTTCGTGAAGCCGTTCCTCGGCGTGGCGTGGCTGCTGAAAAGCGATCCGCTGAACTCAATGATGAACATTCCGGCTATCCTCTCCCGCTTTGCAGGTAAAGGCCTGCTGTTGAGCGAGAACGGTTATTTACGCTGGTATGTCGCGTCAATGAGCATCGGTGCGGTTGTCGTGCTGGCGCTGCTGATGGTACTGCGTTGAGTTTGTTGGCTGGGTGAGCGATTGCCGGATGGCGCTGCGCTTATCCGGCCGACAAACCCTAAAAGAATTTTAGAATTCGTTGAAAATCTGTTCCTGAGGTACAGGCGTCATCGGCGAAGTCAGACCGGAGACCGCCAGCGCAAAGCAACCGCAGCGTACGAAAGTGCGCGAGGATGATTCGCGAAGCTCACCCCTACGGGGCCGTCCTTACGGACGTTCAAAACGCGATGCGTTTTGTGCGAGCACTGGCAGGATTCGGGCTGACGAGCGAGATAGCCTGAGCAGGAGTAAATATAAGGGACATACTCAGCTATGTTATTACCCTGGTTAATACTAATCCCCTTCATCGGCGGGTTTCTGTGCTGGCAGACCGAACGCTTTGGCGTGAAGATGCCGCGCTGGATTGCGCTGATTACCATGGGACTGACGCTGGTTCTCTCACTGCAGCTGTGGCTGCAGGGCGGCTATTCTCTGACACAGGCTGCGGGTATTCCCCAATGGCAGTCCGAATTTGTCATGCCGTGGATCCCTCGCTTCGGTATTAGCATTCATTTGGCTATCGACGGTCTGTCGCTGCTGATGGTGGTGCTGACCGGCCTGCTCGGCGTACTGGCCGTACTCTGTTCATGGCGCGAGATCGAAAAGTATCAGGGTTTCTTCCACCTCAACCTGATGTGGATCCTGGGCGGCGTTATCGGCGTGTTCCTTGCCATCGACATGTTCCTGTTCTTCTTCTTCTGGGAGATGATGCTGGTGCCGATGTACTTCCTGATCGCGCTGTGGGGCCACAAGGCTTCCGACGGTAAAACGCGTATCACGGCGGCCACCAAGTTCTTCATCTATACCCAGGCGAGCGGGCTGGTGATGCTGATTGCCATCCTGGCGCTGGCGTTCGTGCACTTCAACGCCACCGGCGTGTGGACCTTCAACTATGAAGATCTGCTGAAGACGCCGATGTCCCACGGCGTGGAATACGCGCTGATGCTGGGCTTCTTCATCGCCTTCGCGGTGAAAATGCCGGTTGTGCCGCTGCACGGCTGGCTGCCGGACGCGCACTCCCAGGCGCCGACCGCCGGTTCCGTTGACCTCGCGGGGATCCTGCTGAAAACCGCGGCCTACGGTCTGCTGCGTTTTGCGCTGCCGCTGTTCCCGAACGCCTCCGCCGAATTTGCGCCCATCGCTATGTGGCTGGGTATCATCGGTATTTTCTACGGCGCGTGGATGGCCTTCTGCCAGTACGATATCAAACGCCTGATTGCCTACACCTCCGTTTCTCATATGGGCTTCGTGCTGATTGCCATCTATACCGGCAGCCAGCTGGCCTATCAGGGTGCGGTGATTCAGATGATTGCGCACGGCCTCTCCGCTGCCGGTCTGTTTATCCTTTGCGGCCAGCTCTACGAGCGCCTGCACACGCGTGATATGCGCCAGATGGGCGGCCTGTGGAACAAAATTAAGTGGCTGCCGGCGCTGTCGATGTTCTTCGCCGTGGCGACCCTCGGGATGCCGGGTACCGGTAACTTTGTCGGTGAGTTCATGATCCTGTTCGGCAGCTATAAAGTGGTGCCGGTGATTACCGTGATCTCCACCTTTGGTCTGGTGTTCGCTTCCGTCTACTCGCTGGCGATGCTGCATCGTGCCTACTTCGGTAAAGCGAAGAGCGAGATTGCGGCGAAAGAGCTGCCGGGAATGTCGCTGCGCGAGCTGTCGATTGTTCTGCTGCTGGTGGTTCTGCTGGTGCTGCTGGGCTTCTTCCCGCAGCCGATTCTGGACACCTCACATGCTGCGATGAGCAACATTCAGCAGTGGTTTGTTAATTCTGTTTCTACTACAAGGCCGTAATTCGCCATGACAATAACTCCACAACAACTGATCGCACTGCTACCGCTGCTGATCGTCGGCTTGACGGTGGTGGTTGTGATGCTCTCCATTGCGTGGCGACGCAATCATTTCCTTAATGCCACGCTGTCGGTTCTCGGGCTTAATGCCGCGCTGATATCGCTTTGGTTTGTCGGTCAGAACGGCGCGATGGACGTTACGCCGCTGATCCGCGTTGACGGCTACGCCATGCTCTACACCGGGCTGGTGCTGCTGGCGAGCCTGGCGACCTGTACTTTTGCCTATCCGTGGCTTGAGGGTTACAAGGATAATAAAGAAGAGTTCTACCTGCTGGTGCTCATCGCCGCGCTGGGTGGCATTCTGCTGGCGGGTGCCAACCATCTGGCGGCGCTGTTCCTCGGTATCGAATTGATTTCGCTGCCGCTGTTCGGCCTCATCGGCTACGCTTTCCGCCAGAAACGGTCTCTGGAAGCCAGTATCAAATACACCATCCTCTCCGCCGCAGCCTCTTCTTTCCTGCTGTTCGGTATGGCGCTGGTGTACGCGAACTCCGGCAATCTCTCCTTCCTGGCCCTCGGTAAGAGCCTGGCGGATAACAGCCTGCACGAGCCGCTGCTGCTGGCGGGTCTGGGTCTGATGATTGTGGGTCTGGGCTTTAAGCTGTCGCTGGTGCCGTTCCACCTGTGGACGCCGGACGTTTATCAGGGCGCGCCGGCGCCGGTATCAACCTTCCTGGCCACCGCCAGCAAGATTGCTATCTTCGGCGTGGTGATGCGTCTGTTCCTGTATATGCCGGTAGGCAACAGCGAAGCGGTGCGCATCGTGCTGGGCCTGATCGCCTTTGCGTCCATCATCTTCGGTAACCTGATGGCGCTGAGCCAGACCAACATCAAGCGCCTGCTCGGCTACTCCTCGATCTCGCATCTCGGCTATCTGCTGGTGGCGCTGATCGCCCTGCAGAGCGGCGAAATGTCGATGGAAGCCGTCGGCGTCTATCTGGCCGGCTACCTGTTCAGCAGCCTCGGCGCCTTCGGCGTGGTGAGCCTGATGTCCAGCCCGTACCGTGGCCCGGATGCCGACTCGCTGTACTCCTATCGCGGCCTGTTCTGGCACCGTCCGATTCTGTCTGCGGTGATGACGGTGATGATGCTGTCGCTGGCCGGTATTCCGATGACGCTGGGCTTCATTGGCAAGTTCTACGTGCTGGCGGTCGGCGTGCACGCGCACCTGTGGTGGCTGGTTGGCGCCGTGGTGGTGGGCTCGGCGATTGGTCTTTACTACTACCTGCGCGTCGCGGTGAGCCTCTATCTGAGCGCGCCGGAGAAACTGAACCGCGATGCGCCGTCTAACTGGCAGTACAGCGCCGGCGGTATCGTGGTGCTGATCTCGGCTCTGCTGGTGCTGGTACTCGGCGTCTGGCCGCAGCCGCTGATTAGCATCGTACAGCTGGCAACGCCGCTGATGTAAAGCGGCTACGGCTGCAAAAAACCCGCCGGTCTACGATCGGCGGTTTTTTTATGCGCGTCGTTAAGCCGGGCCAGCCCGTTTAGCGGATGGGATAGACCATAAAATCCTCCGCCAGCAGGGTCTGCGGGAAGATCTCCCGGCACTCCGCCAGCAGGCGCTGACAGCCCTGCAGGTCGTAGCGCGAGCTGAAGTGGGTGGCGATAAAGGTGCCGACCCCGGCATCGCGCGCCAGCGCCGCCGCCTGCTGGCTGGAGGAGTGCCCGCGAGCGTTCGCCTTCTCGGCCATCGCCTGTTCCAGGGTGGTCTCATGAATCATGACGTCCACGCCGTGCGCCAGCTCCAGCGCCGCCGCACAGGGCGCCGTATCGCCAAAGATGGCCAGCTTTTTCCCCGGCATCGTCGGGCCAAGATAGCGCCGGCCGTCAACGATGCGCCCGTCGGCAAGCTCGACGCTCAGCCCCTGCTTGAGCTGCTGAAACAGCGGCCCGGAGGGAACGCCGTCGGCGATAAGACGGGCCGCGTCCAGGGTGCCGGGCTTATCGTGCTCTTCAATGCGGTAGCCGTAGCACTCCACCGGATGGTTTAGCGGCCAGGCCGTGACCCGATATCCGGCGTCGTCCAGGATAAGGCCGGGGCCAATTTCGACAATATCCAGCGGATAATCGGTCCATGAGCCGCTGAGGCGCAGCGCCACTTCGACAAACTCCCGCAGCCCTTTTGGCCCGTAGAGGGTCAGCGGCAGCGAGTTGCCCTGCATCGAGCGGCTGCACAGCAGGCCGGGGAGGCCAAACAGATGGTCGCCGTGAAGATGGGTAATAAAAATTTTATTTAGCTTGCCGGGGTGCAGGGCGGTATGCAGAAACTGATGCTGGGTGCCTTCTCCGCAGTCGAACAGCCAGACCTCCGCCGCCGTTGGCTGTTGCAAATTCAGCACGATAGACGTCATATTACGCGTACGGGTCGGCACGCCAGCGGATGTCCCCAAAAAAGTTAATTCCATCGTCCTGTGTCCTTAGGGCGTGAGTCAAAAACAGAGTATACCCGTCATCCCTCAGGTTGCGCGCGCGTTGGTTGAGCCTGTTGCCTTCAGCCGCTCGCCTGTCGCCGGAATGATGCAGGGTCCACTTCAATAAAGGAATAATAGATGATGATATGGCAGGATCTCCACCACGGCGAGCTGACCGTCCCGCAGCTCTATGCGCTGCTAAAGCTGCGCTGTGAAGTCTTTGTCGTCGAGCAAAACTGTCCCTACCAGGACGTTGACGGCGACGATCTGATCGGTGAAAACCGTCATCTTCTCGGCTGGCGCGGCGATGAGCTGGTGGCCTATGCGCGGATCCTGAAAAGCGCAGAGGATTTCGAACCGGTGGTGATTGGCCGGGTTATCGTCAGCCCGACGGTGCGAGGGGAGAAGCTCGGCTACCAGCTGATGGAGAAGGCGCTTGCCAGCTGCGCCCGCCTGTGGCCGCAAAAGGCTATCTATCTCGGTGCTCAGGCACACCTACAGTCCTTCTACGCCAGCTTCGGCTTCCAGGCGGTGACCGACGTTTACGACGAAGACGGGATCGCGCATATCGGCATGGCCCGCGAGGCCGCCGCGGACCCGCTCCTGCCCAGGTAGCCGCAGGCTATCACGACTTCCTGAAATGGCGGGCAGGCAGCCAAAGGCCACTCCCTCATCGTGGGTACTGCTATTTCTTGCCAGGACCCCGTATAATGTGGGGTTTTTATCCTGTGGAGGTTTGCGTGCTGTCTGTTTCCGCTGCGCTGGAAAGCTTACGCGGCCGTCTGAACGATGAGTTCCCCGCATCGCCCGGCACGCGAATTTTCGATGTTTCGTTTCCTCTCCACGACGCGTTTGATCCCCTGCTGTGGTGCGGGCATCAGCCCCAGTGGCCGCAGTTTTACTGGCAGCAGCGCAGCGGCGACGAAGAGCTTGCCGCGCTCGGGGCGGTGAAAAGGTTCTCTTCGCTGGCCGAAGCGCAGCGTTTTTTACAGCATCAGCAGCATCAGGACCTGCGTATTTGCGGCCTGAATGCGTTCAGTCCGCAGGTCGGGGCGCTGGTGCTGCCGCGGCTGGAGTGGCGCCGGGTAGGAGGCGCGGCCTCGCTGCGGCTGGTGCTGTGCAGCGACGCTTCGCTGCGCGAAGACGCTCATGCGGCGCGCGAGTTTCTGCACTCCTTGACGGCGGAGCAGGCGCGACCCGCGGCGATACCTGAGCTACTCGGCGAACGGCACGTCCCGGAATATCCGCGCTGGCGCGAGCTTATCCTGCAGGCTACCCGGGCCATTGCGGCCGCAGAGATGGAAAAAGTCGTCCTGGCACGCGCCACGGACCTGCGCTTCGCCGCTCCCTTAGATGCCTGGTCGATTATGGCCGCCAGCCGCCGCAGAAACTTTAACTGCTTCCATTTCCTGATGGCCTTTAGCCCGCAGCAGGCATTTTTCGGCTCAACGCCGGAGCGGCTGTGGCGCCGGCGCGGCACGCTGCTGCGCACCGAGGCGCTGGCGGGTACCGTCGCCGGCCATGCTGACGATCGCCGGGCGCAGGCGCTGGCCGACTGGCTAATGCACGACGATAAAAACCAGCGGGAAAACATGCTGGTGGTGGAGGATATTTGCCAGCGTATGCAGGATGAAGTGCAGATGCTGGAGGTGCTGCCGCCGCAGGTGGTGCGCCTGCGTAACGTACAGCATCTGCGGCGCTGCATCTGGACGGCGCTAAACGCACCCGACGATACCCGCTGCCTGCACCAGCTGCAGCCTACGGCGGCGGTAGCCGGGCTACCCAGGCGGGCGGCGCTGGATTTTATCACTCAGAATGAACCCTTTATCCGCGAATGGTACGCCGGTTCCGCCGGCTATCTGTCGCTGGCACAAAGCGAATTCTGCGTGGCGCTACGCTCGGCGAAGGTGGAGAACGACACCCTCAGGCTCTACGCTGGCGCCGGGATTGTCAGCGGTTCCGATCCTGAGCAAGAGTGGCAGGAAATTGAAAATAAAGCGGCGGGGCTGCGTTCGTTGCTGCTGAGAAAAATGTAGATAAACGACGCATATCAATACTCCATCACTTTGTATTACCTATACTTAGCCTCAATATTTGATATCGGACAATTTCATGTCAGTAAGCGCATTTAACCGACGCTGGGCGGCGGTGATCCTTGAAGCATTAACCCGCCACGGCGTGCAGCATATTTGCATTGCGCCGGGGTCGCGCTCGACGCCCTTAACGCTGGCAGCCGCGGAAAACCGCGCATTGATTCCCCATACTCATTTTGACGAACGCGGGCTTGGCCACCTGGCGCTGGGGCTGGCGAAGGCCAGCCGGCAGCCGGTGGCGGTCATCGTCACCTCCGGTACCGCCACGGCCAATCTCTATCCGGCGCTGATTGAAGCCGGGCTGACCGGCGAAAAGCTGATTCTGCTTACCGCTGACCGTCCGCCGGAGCTTATCGACTGCGGCGCCAACCAGGCTATCCGCCAGCCGGGCATGTTCGCATCGCACCCGTCCGAAACCCTCTCTTTGCCGCGTCCGTCGCAGGATATTCCCGCGCGCTGGCTGGTTTCAACCATCGACCAGGCGCTGGGCGCGCTGCATTCCGGCGGCGTGCATATTAACTGTCCGTTTGCCGAGCCGCTGTATGGCGATATGGACGATACCGGCGTGAGCTGGCAGCAGCAGCTCGGGGAGTGGTGGCAGAGCGATACGCCCTGGCTGCGTCAGTCGCTGCATCTCGGTAGTGAAAAGCAGCGCGACTGGTTTTTCTGGCGACAAAAGCGCGGCGTGGTGATCGCCGGGCGCATGAGCGCCGCCGAAGGAGTACAGGCCGCCGCGTGGGCGAAAATGCTCGGCTGGCCGCTGATTGGCGACGTGCTTTCGCAAACCGGGCAACCGCTGCCCTGCGCCGATTTATGGCTGGGTAACGGTAAAGCGGTCAGCGAGCTGGAGCAGGCGCAAATTGTCGTTCAGCTGGGCAGCAGCCTGACCGGAAAACGCCTTCTGCAGTGGCAGGCGACCTGCGAGCCCGAGGAGTACTGGCTGGTCGATAATTTACCCGGCCGTTTAGATCCGGCCCAGCACCGCGGCCGCCGTCTGGTCTGCCCGGTGGGGGAGTGGCTTGAGCTGCATCCGGCGGAAAAACGCCAGCCCTGGGCAACGA
>NZ_JAQGFU010000171.1:0-9678 GCF_030078455.1 Klebsiella sp. Ech2A
AGGTTAAAGGTCATCTCGTGGGCGGCGGTAATTTCAAACCACGACGATACGCCGTCCACCAGGTTAGGGGAGTTGTCGGGATTGGCCAGCGTGCTGAACAGCGCCGGCAGCAGCTCCTGGCCGGTAAAGATGCGCAGATGCAGCAGCCCGTCGTTGATTAACGCCTGCGGGCACAGCTGCTGGCCGCCGCCGGCCTGACGTCCGTTGCCGATGCCGATCACCAGCGCGTCCCCTTGCCATGAGAAGTTCTCCCCGCGAATTTCACAGCGGTCGGGCTTGAGGGTATCCATGCGCATCAGGCCGTGGATCAGGTAGGAGACGCCGCCCAGCGCGGCCTTAAGTTTTTCCGGCGTTTCGGTGGTGATCCGCGTGCCGAAGCCGCCGGTGGCCATATTGATAAAGCCGGTTTTATCGTTGACCCGCGCGACGTCAATCGCGATATCGCGCCCGACGATCGCCAGCTTGAGGGCGCTGGCGAGGTCCTGCGGGATGCCGACGCTGGTGGCGAAGTCGTTGGCGGTGCCGAGGGGGATGATCCCCAGCGCCGCCTTGCTGCCACTCTGCACCAGCGCGGTGGCGACTTCATTGATGGTGCCGTCGCCGCCGCCGGCAATCACCGTGCCGACGTTAAGCCGTTCGGCCTCATCGACGAAGCGCTCGGCGTCGCCTTTTTCCCAGGTGACGCGGACGTGGATATCGACGCCTTCGTCGCGTAACAGCGTTATCGCTTCGCGCAGCTGCGGCTCATTGGCGCCTTTGCCATTCAGGATCAGTAAGCTGGACGGAAACACGGGCATAGTTATGGCTTCCTTTTTGTACAAGATGCAGGAAGTGTACCGTATGAAGCGCAGGATGGATATTTTGTCAATTATCGGCCCTGACGGCACGGATATCGGGTTATCGATAACCGCGTTCCCCTTTTTCTGCAATGGTAGCTCAACCAGCGCGGTATTCGTCCTGTGATAGATTGCACGGGAGTGGCAGAATTGCGCGGGTAAATTTGACCATTGATAGAGTAAGGAAAAGAGGATGTCCCGTAACACATTCACCTACGTAACGAACACCTGCATGGCGTTATTTTGCCTGGTTTTCTCCTTCCAGGCGCTCTCCGCGCCGGTGACGGAGAAGAGTATATCCGGCGGGGAGCAGTTTACCGTTACGCTGCAGGACATCCCGGGCACCGGCTACAAGTGGATGCTACGTTCCTTACCCGCACAGGTCATGCTGGTCGCCGAGAATTATCGCCAGCCCGCCAGCTGCGGTAAGCGAGCCACGGGCTGCCCGGTGGAAAGAACCTTCACCTTTAAAGGCGTCCAGCAGGGGAGCGGAAATATTAACTTCGTCTATGGCCGCCCCTGGCTGAATATCACGGAGAAAGCGACTACCGTACGGGTCAGCGTCAGGTCAAATGCTCCTGCCCGATAATCCGGCATGAGGCGATGGCTTCGCACCTTATTTGCGCACGGTTTTTAAACTGTGCGATTTATGTTAATTATCTTTTTAAAAGGCTTATTTATATTAACAACTCGTCCCTGCGAGCGTCGTTTTTTAAACAAAGGGCAAAAAAATATCTCTATATATCCTGTGGTTTTAGTTTGGTTGTTCTTTACCAGGAGATTATCTGCGTAATTTGCATAACCCGGTCCATAGAGAGATATTATGAAACAGAACCAACAAGCTGAACCTTCACGTCGTACCATTCTGAAGCAGACGTTAGCGCTTTCCGCGCTGTCCATCACCGGGCTGGCGGCCTTATCGGTACCGACGATCTCTTTTGCCGCGTCTCTGAGCAAAGAGGAACGCGACGGTATGACGCCGGATGGGGTCATTGAACATTTTAAACAGGGTAATCTGCGTTTCCGGGAAAACCGCCCGCTTAAGCACGATTATCTGCAGCAAAAGCGCAGCAGCCTGGCGGGGCAGTTCCCGGCGGCGGTGATCCTCAGCTGTATCGACTCGCGCGCGCCGGCGGAAATTATTCTCGATGCGGGGATCGGTGAAACCTTTAACTCTCGGGTCGCGGGTAATATCAGCAACCGCGATATGTTAGGCAGCATGGAGTTTGCCTGCGCCGTCGCCGGTGCGAAGCTGGTGCTGGTAATGGGGCATACCCGCTGCGGCGCCGTCCGCGGGGCCATCGATAATGCCGAATTAGGTAACCTGACCGGCTTGCTGGATGAAATTAAACCGGCCATCGCCAAAACCGAGTACAGCGGCGAACGTACAGGCAGTAATTATGACTTCGTTGATGCCGTGGCGCGGAAAAACGTCGAGCTGACAATCGAAAATATTCGCAAAAATAGTCCGGTGCTGAGAAAGCTGGAAGAACAAGGGAAAATCAAAATGGTTGGCAGCATGTATCATCTTGCTGGCGGTAAGGTCGACTTCCTCGAGGTATGATGGCTATAAATATTTATAGCGCATAGTCGGCAGGGAAGAGGGCGTAAAAATCGCCCTCTTCCCGGATAGCGCCTCTACCGGGGGACGATCAGAAGCGGAGGTCAACGCCGAGCATCACCGTTCTGCCGGGATCTGGCATGCTGATAACCGCTCCGGGCTGGATATCATACCGATCCGTGACGTTATTAACGGCGGCAAAAAAGGTCGCATTTTTATTTAAAACATACTCTCCATACAGATCAATTTGGTACCCGGAAGGAATTTCGATAACCGGGTTGGCTGCCGTCCCCTCAAGCCAACCCGCAGGGTTGGTTTTCGCCGAGTGATATCGGTATCTGATGCCCGCATCGACGGTTTCATTGAGGAACTTTTTCCCCAGATTTACAGAGATATTTTGTTTGGCGGGAATTCTGGTGGGCGTTAGTCCCCAGGCGAAGCCCATATTATTACAGTTGCTGGTGTTATATTTTTGCGCATAGTAGTTTGAGCACACCGCTGTTTTGCTATACAGCGTGGCGGAAATGGCGGAGTAGAACAGTTCGCTGCTGTATTTAAGCGAAAAGTCAAAGCCGGATAAATCGAGTTTATCATAATTCATAAAGGTGAAGTTATCCTGCCATGCCGGCATTCCCGCGGTTTTATCCTTTATTCCGGGAGAGATAAAGTTATTGGTCCTGTTGTTAAACCAGGAAAGGGAGAGGTCAAGCGTATCCTCTGTGGAGAGCAAAGCGGGGCGATGTATCTTAACCCCCACTTCTTTTTGCAGGGAGACTTCCGGCGCAATAGGATCCGCCGGGTTATAGCTGAATATCTCATTTGATACCGTGGTTTCATACAGGCTCGGCATTCTGTAGTTTCTGGCTGCTTTCACAAACAGGGTTGTGCCTGGGGTCAGCGCATAGCTTATTTCGGAGCTCAGGTCCGCTTTCGCCTGATATTTTACGCTTTGATTGGTCTGAAAATCGTTGGCCTCAGAATTATGATAGTTAATCCCCAGATTGACCTGAAGCGGGCCACTTTCAATCATTCCGTTGACGAAAAGGGCATTTTCCCTTCTCTCACCGTGGCGCGAGGTGGGGTAGGCGGTAAAGCGGGTCAGACCGTCAGATTTCGGCGCCAGCTTCTCTTTTTGCGTTGACGATCCGTAGCGGAGCGTGAGCATATTTAACTGGCTTTCATTGACAATGGCGATCCCGTTTTTATTGTTGCTATAGGCATGGAGATACTGTTGCGCATTGGTCCCCAGAGCCCACAGGCCGTTATACTGCTTTAAGTTCGTATCGGTTAGCCAGTAGCTCAGATTTAAGTTAATCAGCCTGTTGTCAACGGGGGTATAGGTATATCCGGCGCTGTAGGCATTCACAATTGCGCTGCCGGGCTTCCATTGCGGCATGGACTCCACGCCCGCGGGCAGGGGCTCGAAATCAATGTCGTTGGCGTTTTTATACCAGTAGGCAGCCAGCGTTTCGCCGGCCTGCTGACGATGGTTGCGGTAGGCAAGGTTGAAGTGATGATTGTCATTCGCGTTGAGCGCCAGCTTATAAATAAATGACTCGCTTTCAAAGTAGGTGTTTACGACCTCTTCATTTTTAAATACCACCGGATCCTTGAATTTTTTAAAGCCATTTTTCCCGGAAAAATAGTTCCCGGTGGATCTTTTACTATAGGCAACGACGGTGTCAACGCTATCATCTCTGAAGCCAAAGGCCAGCGTGGCGGAGCCGTTTCTAAAATCATACCCGCGGGGCTTGTCCGTCAGCTGATAATAGCTCTGTTCCGCATAATCATCAGGGATATCAGGTTTTTTATTATTGTTGAAGGTTCTGAGCTTAAGAAGTAAGCCGTAGCTATTACCGGGGTTGATAATATCCTCGGTGGAGAGGGTTTTTATATTTATTACCCCACCGATGGCGCCGGATGAAAAGGCATTGTTATTCTGTGAGGCCCCTTTGCTGATGGTGATATTACTGATTAAATCAGGGTCGATGTACGTTCTGTCGCTGGTTCCCTGATAACCTCTTGAGGTGTGGGTCGACTGCAGCGAGCCGTCAATAAACACGGGAACGCGGCCTTCTCCCTGCAGTCCCCTGATTCCTGGATCGATCGAACCCGCCTCATTTCGCATATTATTTGACTGGATATAGGTTTCAGAGGAAAAAATATCTGCATTGGCAATTCCTCTGAATCTGTTTAAATCAGATCCGGAGAGGGTATTTTCAGCGCTCCCCGTAGATGAAACAACCATAATTTCTTCATTGTCATTTTTTCCCTCCGCCAGCGTCGAGCCGGTAAAAACCGACGTCGACAAGGTGAGAATTAAGGCGCGTTTTCCCATAAAATTTCCTTATTTTTTAAAAAGATATCGAAAATACAGCAAGGTTGGCGATGAAAATCCAATAGTTGATTGATTGCTGGTTTAAAACGCTAAAAAAATAAAGAGTGGCAGTTTATGCTTCTGTTTCATCAAGTGCAAATGGTTATCATTATCATTTAATTGAGGTGATTATAATTATCGGTCTAATGAATCGGGGAGAAACGGCCTGGGCTATCGGGCCGGCGAGCCTGAAAGGCGGAGTTGTCGCGCAGGCGAAAGCAAACCCTGCGGGAAAGGCGGGCATTATTTTTAATATCAGGGTTACGGTCGCTAATGGGCCCCCGCGATAAGGAGGAAATCAGGCAAGGAGAGCTGGTGGGTTAATAATAAAAAATAAGCCCGCGTAAGGGAGATTACGCAGGCTAAGGAGGTGGTTCCTGGTACAGCTAGCATTTATGGGTTATGTTTTTCAGCGAAATGGATGATAACGACTTTAAGCGGAACGGTATGTGATCCGTTTCTAATATCCGTGCATCCTGAAAAAATAACCCTGATAAACTAGCTGCCGTGCGGGTTTCGGGTGCTCTGGCCGGCAAAGTTGCGCATCAGCAGGGCGTACTGCAGCACCATATCTTCCGGTACCGGCAGCCAGACCGTGTAGCCATCGCCGGGGGCGACCGGCATCACTTCGCCTTTGGCATTTTCCATATGCTCGAGGGTGAAGTTGACGTTGCCCTGCGGCGTCATCAGCTCAAGGCTGTCGCCGAGGGTGAATTTGTTCTTCACCGCCACCGCCGCCAGCTGGCCGTTACGTTCGCCGGTAAACTCCCCGACAAACTGCTGGCGCTCTGACAGAGAGTAGCCGTACTCGTAGTTCTGATAGTCATCGTGGGTATGGCGGCGCAGGAAGCCTTCGGTATAGCCGCGGTGGGCCAGCCCTTCGAGGGTTTCCAGCAGGCTTTCGTCGAACGGTTTGCCGGCGGCAGCGTCGTCGATCGCCTTGCGGTAGACCTGCGCGGTACGGGCGCAGTAGTAGAAGGACTTGGTGCGGCCTTCGATTTTCAGCGAATGCACGCCCATATTGCTCAGGCGCTCAACGTGAGCGATGGCGCGCAGATCCTTCGAGTTCATGATGTAGGTGCCGTGCTCGTCTTCGAAGGCGGTCATATATTCGCCCGGACGCTTGGCTTCTTCAATCATAAATACCCGATCGGTCGGCTCACCGATCCCAAGAGTGGGCTCAACGTTCTGTACCGGAATCGGCTCATATTTGTGAACGATATTGCCGACGTCGTCCTGCTTGCCTTCCTGAACGTTATATTCCCAGCGGCAGGCGTTGGTGCAGGTGCCCTGGTTCGGGTCGCGTTTGTTGATATAGCCGGAGAGCAGGCAGCGGCCGGAGTAGGCCATGCACAGCGCGCCGTGAACGAAAATCTCGAGCTCCATCTCCGGCACCTGGCTGCGAATTTCGGCAATCTCTTCCAGCGACAGCTCGCGCGAGAG
Organism: Klebsiella sp. Ech2A; assembly: GCF_030078455.1. Classification (NCBI taxonomy): domain Bacteria; kingdom Pseudomonadati; phylum Pseudomonadota; class Gammaproteobacteria; order Enterobacterales; family Enterobacteriaceae; genus Klebsiella; species Klebsiella sp. Ech2A. The sequence goes on from NZ_JAQGFU010000171.1 coordinate 6,218, forward strand.
AATGACCCGGCTGAGCCCCATCTGCTGCCAGAATTTTACCGTTGCCCAGTTGACGGCGTTGGCCTGGACCGAGAGGTGGATCTGCATCTCGGGAAAGTTTTCCCGTACCAGCATGATTAAGCCCGGATCGGACATGATCAGCGCATCCGGCCCCATTTCCACTACCGGCTGCAGATCGCGAATGAAGGTCTTCAGCTTGGCGTTATGCGGCGCGATATTCACCACCACGTAGAACTTTTTCCCCAGCGCATGGGCTTCGTTGATGCCGAGCTGCAGGTTTTCGTGGTTGAATTCGTTGTTGCGCACGCGCAGAGAATAGCGCGGCTGGCCAGCATAAACGGCATCTGCGCCGTAGGCGAAAGCGTAACGCATATTTTTCAGCGTTCCCGCCGGGGAAAGGAGTTCCGGTTTAAACATGATTTTCTCGTTCTGATGACAGGTCAGATTCGCCGCAGCTGGTGGGCGAGTTGGGGAGTGTCCCCACATTAAGGGCGGGCATTGTAGCGCCGTGGGGCAGGCAGGTAAACCCTTTCCCGCCGCCTGCGCCGGTCGGCGGGTCAATGACGGCAATTGCGCCTGCTGCGAGGATGAGGCGGCGCTAAATGGACGATAATGCCGGAGGCGTTTTTAGCATCAAAAAATTACCCGCCAGCAGGCGGGTAATAGCGATGGCAGAAACGGCATCCGCCGGCCTATGCCAGCCGGCAGGCGTCCGCCTCCCAGCGGTAGCCGACGCCGTAGACGGCGCGGATAAACGACTGCTCGGCGTCCAGCGACTCCAGCTTGCGGCGCAGGTTTTTAATATGGCTGTCGATGGTGCGGTCGGTGACCACGCGATAATCATCGTAGAGATGGTTCAGCAGCTGCTCGCGTGAGAATACTTTGCCCGGCTCCTGGGAGAGCGTTTTCAGCAGGCGAAACTCCGCGGGGGTAAGGTCCAGCAGCTTGTCGCGCCACGAGGCCTGAAAACGTCCTTCATCGACGATCAGCGGGCTGTCGGCATCCAGCGCCTGCAGCTCCGGGCGCGGCCGGCAGCGGCGGAGGATGGTTTTCACCCGCGCCACGACTTCGCGCGGGCTGTAGGGCTTGCAGATATAGTCGTCGGCGCCGATCTCCAGCCCCAGCAGGCGGTCGATCTCCTCAATTTTGGCCGTCACCATCACCACCGGAACGTCGGAGAAACGGCGAATTTCGCGGCACAGCGTCAGACCGTCGGTGCCCGGCAGCATCAGATCCAGCAGGATCAGGTGCGGCGGCGTCTGGCGAACGTAGGGCAGCACCCGATCGCCGTGGTTAATCAGCGTCGGCGCGTAGCCTGCGGCAAGCAGATAGTCGATCAGCAGCTGGCCGAGCTTGGGTTCATCTTCCACGATAAGAATACGCGGAGTGTTTTCATCAACAGGTAATTCAGTCATACGTCTCTCGATAAATCGCGTTCCAGAGGTAACTCTACTTTAATGCTAACCCCGCCAAAAGGCGAATGGCCGGCCCGTAAGGTGCCGCCGTGGGCGGCGACGATATTCACGCAGATAGCCAGCCCGAGGCCGGAGCCGCCGCTGGCGCGATTGCGCGAGCCTTCCGCGCGGTAGAAGCGTTCGCAGAGGCGCTCCAGCTGGGCGTCGCTGACGCCAGGGGCGCTATCGGCGAAGTCGACGATCAGCATCCGGCCGCTTTGCGCGGCGCTAATCAGCAGCTTGCCGCCGCTGTCGGTGTAGCGAAGGCTGTTTTCCAGCAGGTTGTTGAAAAGCTGCATCAGGCGATCGCCGTCGCCGAAAATCATCGCGCTTTCCGGCAGCGATACGCCGATCTCCAGCCCGCGGCTGGCGAAGCGCTCGCGGAAGGCTCCCGCGGCGACTTCCAGCAGGGTGATGATATCCACGGAGGTTTTCTGATAGGCCAGCGCGCCCTCGTCCGACATCGACAGCTGGTGCAGATCGTCAACCAGCTTGGTCAGGGTGGCGACCTCCGCCTGCAGGGAGGGGATGGAGTCCGGGGTGAATTTGCGCACTCCGTCCTGAATGGCCTCCAGCTCGCCGCGCAGAACCGCCAGCGGCGTGCGCAGCTCGTGGGAAATGTCCGCCATCAGGTCGCGGCGCATCTGCTGGTTGCGCTCAAGGGTGCTGGCGAGCTGGTTAAAGTCCTGCGCCAGGCGGCCAAGCTCGTCGCCGCCGCTGGCGGTGACCCGGGTGGAGAAATCCCCCGCCGCGAGGCGATGGGTGCCCTCAACCAGCCGCTTGACCGGCGCCAGCAGGCCGCGCGCCAGCGGGAAGGTGGCCAGCGCCGCGAGGATGGTCGCCAGGGCCACAATCAGCCAGCTGGTGCGCTTCTGCTGACGATCGAAGTTGATATCGGTATTGCGGGTTAAGCGCTCCACCGGCGAGGCGATGACCGCCCCCACCGCGGCGCCGTCAACGAGGATCTCGCGGCGGGTGCCGTCTTCTGGCACAGGCTCGCGCGGGCCGACCAGCACCCGGCCTTTCTGATCCACCACCCAGAACATCGTCCGCCAGCCGTGCGGCGGAATATCCGGCCCGGGACCGCGCGGCCCGTTATCCGGCGGCGGGCCGCGGTCCGGGCCGGGGCCTGGCCCGCGCTCGCCGTCAGGCCCGGGGCCCTGGCCGTGGCCGGCGGGGGAGCGGTCGTCGTTGTCGCGCTCAAAGGTGCGCAGCAGCTGGAAAATAAAGCGGTCGTTGTTGCGCAGGAACTTCCAGCTGCCGTGCTGGGCGTACTGCTCGCTGAGGGCGTCGCCGAGCATCGTCAGCCGCTGCTCGTTGCCGCGCTTAATGTAGTCGATAAATCCGCGCTCAAAGCTGATACGCACCGCCCAGTGCATGCTGATCAGCAGCACGATACAGGTGGCGAAGATGGCGAGAAACAGTTTGCCGGTAATGCCGGGACGCCAAAACTTCACGGTTCACTCCTTTTGCGGCGGGCGATGACGGTATTGCCTTCGATGTCATCCGGCACGCGGGAAAAAATAAGCGCCGGCAGCGCAATAATGACCGCCATGCTCAGATAGGTGTAGAGAAAGACCTGATGCGCGGTCGCCGCATCGGCGCTGAGGTGCTGCTGGCCGAACATCCCTAGCAGCATGCCGGCGATGGTCACGCCGATGCTCATCGACAGCTGCATCACCATCGACAGCATGCTGTTGCCGCTGCTGGCCAGCGGGTCCGGCAGATCCTTCAGCGTCAGGGTGTTCATTGACGAGAAGCGGCTGGAGTTGATCATGCCTTGTAAAAACAGCACCACCGGCAGCAGCCAGTACCAGCCCGCCAGCGCGACGGCCATAAACAGCAGGCTGACCAGCGCCAGGCCGACGGTGGCGACGATCAGCACCCGGCGGTAGCCAAAACGGTTCACCACCTGCACCACGATGCGCTTCATGCCCACGCTGCCGTTTATGACCCCGGTATTCCTGCAGCTTGGCCTCGGCTTCACCCCGTGCCACGCCGGCCTGA
>NZ_JAQGFU010000172.1:0-9678 GCF_030078455.1 Klebsiella sp. Ech2A
CTTAATGGCCTTCAGCGGCACGCCGGGCGCGGCCCAGGGTGCGGCGTAGCCCGGAGAAATTTGTCCGGCGTTGGCGGCACTGGTCTCTTCCGCCGGCCCCGGCTGTCGGTCGATAACCGTCACCTGATGTCCTGCCTGACTCAAATACCACGCACTAGCTACCCCAACCACCCCACTTCCCAGTATGACGACTCGCATAGCGACTCCGTAATAGTTAAAGAACAATCATCTGATTACAAATTGATAACTCAGTTGAAAATATTATTCAACATACGCTTTATTTATGGTGACTTATCTCACACCGAACCGCACCAGCACTGACCCCGAAGATTTACTATCTCCTGCTGCGCTTCATTTTTCCTCAGAATAAAACTCTGCGTTAAAGGCTAAACCAGGCCTTTAAGATTGCTAAATCGCGAAGAAAAGAAATTGTCCGCAGGCGCAGTTTGCCGAGCCGTGTTCTATGCTTGTTGTGAGGCTCTCCGTATAGAGAGAGTCACCGACAATGAGGGCGCGCTAATGGCTACGATTGATTCCATAAACAGGGACACGACTCGTTTAAGCGATGGACCCGACTGGACTTTTGAACTGCTGGAAACCTACCTCGCCGAGGTTGACCGGGTCGCGAAGCTGTATCGTCTCGACACCTACCCGCATCAGATCGAAGTCATTACTTCCGAGCAGATGATGGATGCCTACTCCAGCGTCGGAATGCCAATCAACTACCCGCACTGGTCGTTCGGTAAGAAATTTATCGAAACCGAGCAGGCGTATAAGCACGGCCAGCAGGGGCTGGCCTACGAAATCGTCATCAACTCTAATCCCTGCATCGCCTACCTGATGGAGGAGAACACCATTACCATGCAGGCGCTGGTGATGGCCCACGCCTGCTACGGGCACAACTCCTTTTTCAAGAATAACTACCTGTTCCGCAGCTGGACCGACGCCAGCTCGATAATCGACTACCTGATCTTCGCCCGCAAATACATCACCGAGTGCGAGGAGCGTTACGGCGTTGATGAGGTGGAGAAACTGCTCGACTCCTGCCACGCGCTGATGAACTACGGCGTCGACCGCTACAAGCGTCCGCAGAAAATTTCGCTGCAGGAGGAGAAGGCGCGGCAGAAAAGCCGGGAAGAGTATCTGCAAAGCCAGGTGAATATGCTGTGGCGCACCCTGCCCAAACGGGAAGAGGAGAAAGCCATCGAAACCGCGCGCCGCTACCCTTCGGAGCCGCAGGAAAACCTGCTCTACTTTATGGAGAAGAACGCCCCGCTGCTGGAGTCATGGCAGCGTGAAATCCTGCGTATCGTGCGTAAGGTGAGCCAGTATTTCTATCCGCAGAAGCAGACTCAGGTGATGAACGAGGGCTGGGCGACCTTCTGGCACTACACGATCCTTAACCACCTGTACGATGAAGGCAAGGTGACGGAACGCTTTATGCTGGAGTTTCTGCACAGCCACACCAACGTTATCTACCAGCCGCCCTATAACAGCCAGTGGTACAACGGGATTAACCCCTACGCGCTGGGCTTTGCCATGTTCCAGGATATTAAGCGCATTTGTCAGTCGCCGACCGAAGAGGACAAATACTGGTTCCCGGACATCGCCGGCTCGGACTGGCTGGAGACGCTGCACTTTGCCATGCGCGACTTCAAGGATGAGAGCTTTATCAGCCAGTTCCTGTCACCGAAAATTATGCGTGATTTCCGCTTCTTTACGGTGCTCGACGACGACCATCACAACTACCTGGAGATTTCGGCCATCCATAACGAGGAGGGGTATCGGGAGATTCGCGCCAAGCTTTCCGCCCAGTACAACCTGAGCAACCTTGAGCCGAATATTCAGGTGTGGAACGTCGACCTTCGCGGCGACCGTTCGCTGACGCTGCGCTACGTGCCGCATAACCGCGTCCCGCTGGATAAGGGCCGCCGTGAGGTGCTCAAGCATGTCCATCGCCTGTGGGGATTCGACATCCTGCTGGAGCAGCAAAATGCCGATGGCAGCATCGAACTGCTGGAGCGCAGCCCGCCGCGGCAAAACGCGCTGTAAATCGCGCGGCGCTAAATCGCACAAAGCAAAACGCCCGGCATAATCGCCGGGCGTTTTTTATCTTACTGCGGGACTTAGCGCATACCGATGACTAAATCACCCGGCAGCGTTTTCTGCATACGATGCCAGATTTCACCGCTCTCATGCCCGTAGCGGCGGACGATCTCGTAAACCTGCTCGTGCTGCCCTTCTTCACAGACTTTAGCCAGCTGGTGATAGAAGCCCAGCGCCAGGCTGCGCGCTTCCGGATTGGCAAAATAGTGACGGCCAATGCGGGTATACAGGCCCTTCATGCCGTTGAGGATCAGGCCGTAGATCGGGTTACCGGAGGCAAAGGCCAGGCCGCGGAAGATGCCGTAGTCGAGATCGGCGAACGCATCGCCGTGGTCTTCCACCTCACGCGCCGCGGCGAGAACCTGCAGGGCGTTTTCAGGATGCTGACGGAAGGCCGTGCGGATAAAGATAGTGGAGATATTGGTCCGCACCGACAGCAGGTTATCGATCAGCTGCGGAACGCTGTCGTGATCGAGGCGCGCCAGCGTTTCGAGAATATTCAGACCCGACGTTTCCCAGAAATTGTTCACCTTCGTCGGTTTGCCGTGCTGTATCGTTAACCAACCGTCACGGGCCAGACGCTGCAGAACCTCGCGTAAGGTCGTACGGGTCACACCAATAAGTTCAGAAAGCTCACGTTCGGCGGGGAGAATGGTGCCCGGGGGAAAGCGGTTATTCCATATACTTTCAATGATGTACTCTTCCGCGAAACCCGCAGGGCTCTGCGCCTTAATGACCATAGTAAGATTTCCATTACACAGCGTTGCAAATTCTACTCATCATACCAGAGCCGCTATGGGGCAGATAGCGCCAGGAGGTAATTAAAAAGGGATCGCCGTTTCATTTTGAGATTTTGCTCTTCGCGTTTGGCAGAGGCCGGGCGCGATGCGAACCAGGTTGCTTCCCCTTTTGCTCAGCTGGTAGTCTTGCCAATCGCAATACGTAAATTCATGTCAATATTTGACGGGGAAGGATGTCTGTCGTGGAAATGTCTTATGGCCGCGCCCTGTGGCGTAATTTTCTTGGCCAGTCTCCGGACTGGTATAAGCTCACCTTAATTGTCTTCTTAATCATTAACCCGCTGGCGTTCTACCTCAATTCGTTCGTCGCCGGCTGGCTGCTGGTTGTTGAGTTTATTTTTACCCTGGCGATGGCGCTCAAATGCTATCCGCTACTGCCCGGTGGCCTGCTGGCTATCGAAGCGGTATTTATCGGGATGACCACCGCGGAGCATATTCGCGATGAGATCGCCGGCAACCTCGAAGTGCTCCTGCTGCTGATATTCATGGTGGCCGGGATCTACTTTATGAAGCAGCTGCTGCTGTTTATCTTTACCCGCCTGCTGCTGGGGATCCGCAGCAAGATGCTGCTGTCGCTGGCCTTTTGCCTGGCGGCGGCGTTCCTCTCCGCCTTCCTCGACGCGTTAACCGTGGTGGCGGTGGTGATTAGCGTCGCGGTGGGATTTTACGGCATCTATCATCGCGTGGCCTCCGCGCGGCCCGACGATCTCGATCTGCTGGACGATAGCCACATCGACCAGCACTATCGCGACGTGCTGGAGCAGTTCCGCGGCTTTTTGCGCAGCCTGATGATGCACGCGGGCGTCGGTACCGCGCTGGGCGGGGTGATGACCATGGTGGGCGAACCGCAAAACCTGATTATCGCCAAAGCGGCCGGGTGGCACTTCGGCGAGTTCTTCTTACGCATGGCGCCGGTGACGCTGCCGGTCATCGTCTGCGGCCTGCTCACCTGCCTGCTGGTGGAGAAGTTCGGCCTGTTTGGCTACGGGGAACCCCTGCCGCCGGCGGTGCGTAAGGTTCTGCAGGATTACGACGATCGCAGCCGCCAGCAGCGCAGCCGTCAGGATCGCCTGCGGCTTATCGCCCAGGGAATTATCGGTATCTGGCTGATTACCGCGCTGGCCCTGCATCTTGGGGAGGTCGGGCTGATCGGTCTGTCGGTGATCGTTCTGGCGACCACCTTCTCCGGCGTGACCGATGAGCACGCTATCGGTAAAGCCTTTACCGAGGCGCTGCCGTTCACCGCGCTGCTGACGGTCTTTTTCGCCGTGGTAGCGGTAATTATCGACCAGCACCTGTTCTCGCCGCTGATCCAGTTCGTGCTGCAGGCGTCGCCGCACGCCCAGCTGTCGCTGTTCTATCTGTTTAACGGCCTGCTGTCATCCATTTCCGATAACGTCTTCGTCGGCACGGTCTATATCAACGAGGCCAAAACCGCGCTCCAGCAGGGCACCATCAGCCTGCCGCAGTTTGAGCTGCTGGCGGTCGCTATCAATACCGGCACCAACCTGCCTTCGGTCGCCACGCCTAACGGCCAGGCGGCATTCCTGTTCCTGCTGACCTCCGCCCTGGCGCCGCTGATCCGTCTCTCCTACGGGCGAATGGTGTGGATGGCGCTGCCTTACACCATCGTGATGACCCTGGTCGGGCTGCTGTGCGTCGAGTTTACGCTGATGCCGGCGACGCAGTGGATGCTCGAAAATGGCTGGCTCGTGACGCCGCAGCTTCCCTGAGCCTGACGCGATATTGACGCATCCGTAACCTACCGGCGGATGTGCAATATTTTTACGTAATATTTTCGGACTAGCTGCTGGCGTCGGTTCGGTTTTCGTTTACACTGCCATGATTTAGCATTTTTCAGGGAAAAGACTATGTTGCGATATTTAAACCAGTGCTCAAGGGGACGCGGAGCCTGGCTCCTGATGGCGTTCACCGCTTTCGCGCTTGAGATGGTGGCGCTGTGGTTCCAGCACGTTATGCTGCTGCAGCCCTGCGTAATGTGTATTTACGAACGCTGTGCGCTATTAGGCATTATGGCCGCCGGTATTGTCGGCGCTATCGCTCCGAAAACGCCGCTGCGCTACGTGGCGCTGGTTATCTGGCTCTACAGCGCGCTGCGGGGGCTGCAGCTGGCGTGGGAACATACCATGATTCAGCTTCACCCTTCTCCGTTCCAGACCTGCGACTTTGCCGCCCGTTTCCCAACGTGGCTGCCGCTGGATAAGTGGCTGCCGCAGATGTTCGTGGCCAGCGGCGACTGTTCCGTGCGTCAGTGGGAGTTCCTGACGCTGGAGATGCCGCAGTGGCTGGTGGGGATCTTTGCCGCCTATCTGGTTGTGGCCGTGCTGGTTCTGATTGCTCAGCCGTTCAAACCGAAAAAACGCGATCTGTTCGGCCGCTAATCCCGCCGCGCCGCTAAGAGTAAAACCTGTCAGAGCAGTCGCTGGCAGGTTTTTTTTGCCTCGCCTCCCAGCAGCTCTCCACGATGCCGAAGGTTCGGGGAGGCCGCAGCTTCTGCCCGACGTTCGTTGAGCGCAGCGGACTCCGGTCGCCGGCACCGCGCCTGTAGGGTATTTTTCTCTCCCGCGAGTTGACGTCAGGCCCCATAAGTTTCATATTAAATACATCTTATTCGCATCCGCTAAGGAGCTCACGATGTCTCACCTGCGTATTCCGGCTAACTGGAAAGTTAAACGCTCCACGCCCTTCTTTACCAAAGAGAACGTACCTGCCGCCCTGCTCACCCACCACAACACCGCTGCCGCCGTTTTCGGCCAGCTCTGCGTGATGGAAGGGACGGTGACTTATTATGGCTTCTCCGACGAACAGGCGACGGAGCCGGAGGTCAAAGTGGTGATTAACGCCGGGCAGTTTGCGACCAGCCCTCCTCAGTACTGGCACCGCATCGAATTAAGCGACGACGCCCAGTTCAATATCAACTTCTGGGTTGAGGATGACGCCGACGGCGAAAACGGGCTGTTCCACAGCAAAAAATCGTAATCCCGCCTGCCGATGGCTGAAAACAGAAAACCCGCCGATGGCGGGTTTTCTGTTTTAGCACTGCGACTGAGAGTTCTACTGCGCCCAGTCAGGCTTGTTTAAAATATGGTCCTGCCAGTCGTTAACGGTGGACTCTTTCACCGCGATATGGCGTACGGAAATACGCTCGCCGTGCATCGCCGCCTTCGAGCCGGTCAGCAGCGGATGCCAGTGCGGCAGCGGCTGGCCTTCCGCCAGCAGGCGATAGGCGCAGGTTGGCGGCAGCCACCCAAAGGTCGGCAGATTGTCCCGCGTAAGCTTGATGCAGTCCGGCTCATACTCGAAGCGCCGTTCATAGTTACGACACTGGCAGGTTTTAATATTTAACTGACGGCAGGCGACGTTAGTAAAATAGATTTCGTCAGTATCCTCATCCATCAGCTTATGCAGGCAGCACTGTCCGCAGCCGTCGCACAGTGATTCCCACTCCGCGTCGGTCATTTGCTCCAGCGTTTTGTGTTGCCAGAAGAGTTGTTCGCTCATAGGGATGTCCGTCATTGCAATTCAGGGTGCACCTTATAACCAGTCTGGCACGCCGATGCAAGTTTTGCCGCCTCTGAAGGCGGCAACAGGAGGTTACAGCACGCGGGTCGACAGGGAGAAACCGTTAAAACCGACTTCGAGCTCGTCGCCGCTGTTCAGCGGGCCGACGCCTTCCGGGGTGCCGGTCAGCACCACGTCGCCGGCCTTCAGCGTAAAGAAGCGCGACATGTAGGCAATCAGCGGCACAATTTTATGGATCATATCGGCAGTCGTGCCCTGCTGGCGGACAGCGCCGTTTACCTTCAGGCTCAGCGCGGTGGTCTGCGGATCGCCGTGGAACTCGGCGGCGGGAATAAAACCGGAAATCGGGCAGGAGTTGTCGAACCCCTTGGCCTTCTCCCACGGCTGGCCGGCTTTTTTCATCTTGCCCTGCAGATCGCGCAGGGTCAGATCCAGCGCCACGCCGTAGCCCGCGATCCCTTTGAGCACGTGCTCTTCGGTCGCCTGGCGCAGCGTGCTGCCAATCAGCACCGCCAGCTCCACTTCGTGATGCACCGACCCCAGCCCCTCAGGAAGCACCAACGGCTGGCGGATATCGCACAACGCCGTCTCAGGTTTAATAAACAGCACCGGTTCTTCCGGCGTCGCACTGCCCATTTCCTTTATGTGGTTTGCATAGTTGCTGCCCACGCAAACGACTTTGCTTACCGGAAAATCCAGTAATGCTCCCTGCCAGTTATGATGTTGGTACATTATTTCCCCTTAGTGGGTGAATCACAGTGATACCCTTTTCCTTCAGGCTGCTCCGGCGCGAACGACGTTCCCCTTCCCGCAGTCTGAATTATTTAAGGATTATTCCCCTGTTCCGCCAGATGCTTCTTGAGTAAATTCTCAGGCGGTGGAGGAATCTGCAGATAATAGCCCTGTTCGCGCAACGCCTGTTTTACTTTTTCCAGGTCAGCGCCAGCCAGTTTTTTACGCCCGTCGAGCGGCAGCAGCATGGTCATTTTCGGCGTGCCGAAGCTGCTCATTAATTCCGGGGGCACGCGTGAGAAATCGTCCTTTTTTTCGACATATAAATAGGTTTGCTCACGTTTAGTACTTCGATAGATCACACAAAACATAGTTTTACTCGGAATTAGACCCGTGGTCACTTGCCTCAATATATGAGTGACTATAACATGCCTTTTAGTCTTCGGAATATCACCGCACTTCGGCAGGTGATAAACAGCAAATTGAGTAAGGCCAGGATGTCAAATACGCCAATCGAACTTAAGGGCAGTAGCTTCACCTTATCTGTCGTTCATTTGCACGACGCAAATCCCGAGGTTATTCGTCAGGCGTTAGAAGACAAAATCGCCCAGGCCCCCGCGTTTTTACGTCACGCCCCGGTCGTTGTGAATATTAGCAGCATCGAAAATGTCGTCGACTGGCGCGCCATGCAGGAAGCCATCGCCACCACCGGTTTACGTATTATCGGCGTGAGCGGCTGCAAGGTCCCGCGGCTGAAAACGGAAATCGACCGCACCGGGATCCCTTTACTGACGGAAGGGAAAGAAAAAATGCCTCGTCAGGCGCCGCCAGAACCGGTTGTCGCCCCGCCAGTTGTTAATCAGATCACAAAAACGCGTTTGATTGACCTGCCGGTACGTTCCGGTCAGCGCATTTATGCACCACACTGTGATCTAATTGTTACAAATCATGTGAGTGCCGGTGCGGAACTTATCGCCGACGGTAATATCCATGTATATGGCACGATGCGAGGTCGCGCACTCGCAGGCGCAGGCGGCGACAGGGAAGCCCAAATATTTTGTTCACACCTCGCGGCGGAGCTGGTGTCCATCGCTGGGGAATACTGGCTGAGTGATAATATCCCGGCCGAATTTTATGGCAAAGCGGCGCGTCTGCGTCTGGGCGATAACGCTTTGACTATTCAACCGTTGAGTTAGTCCCTTTTTAACAAGGAATTTCTATGGCACGCATTATTGTTGTGACTTCGGGTAAAGGGGGCGTTGGCAAGACCACCTCCAGCGCGGCCATCGCTACTGGTTTGGCCCAGAAGGGAAAGAAGACCGTCGTTATCGACTTCGACATTGGCCTGCGTAACCTTGATCTGATCATGGGCTGCGAGCGCCGGGTGGTTTATGACTTCGTTAACGTTATTCAGGGTGACGCCACGCTGAACCAGGCGTTAATTAAAGATAAGCGCACCGAAAACCTCTACATCCTCCCCGCTTCCCAGACGCGTGATAAAGACGCGCTGACCCGCGAAGGCGTAGACAAGGTTCTTGAAGAACTGAAAAAAATGAATTTCGATTTTGTTGTCTGCGATTCCCCTGCAGGCATCGAAACCGGTGCGCTGATGGCGCTGTACTTCGCTGATGAAGCCATCATCACCACTAACCCGGAAGTCTCCTCCGTTCGTGACTCCGACCGCATCCTCGGTATTCTTGCATCCAAATCCCGCCGCGCGGAAAATGGCGAAGAGCCGATTAAAGAGCACCTGCTGCTGACCCGCTACAACCCAGGTCGCGTCAATAAGGGCGACATGCTGAGCATGGAAGACGTGCTGGAGATCCTGCGTATCAATCTGGTAGGCGTGATCCCGGAAGATCAGTCCGTGCTGCGCGCGTCGAACCAGGGTGAGCCGGTTATTCTGGATGATGCATCGGACGCAGGTAAGGCCTATGCCGACACCGTCGAACGTCTGCTCGGAGAAGAACGTCCTTTCCGCTTCATTGAAGAAGAGAAGAAAGGTTTCCTCAAACGCCTGTTCGGAGGATAAATTATGGCATTACTCGACTTTTTTCTCTCGCGGAAAAAGAACACGGCCAACATTGCGAAAGAGCGCCTGCAAATCATCGTTGCGGAGCGTCGTCGCGGCGATGCTGAACCGCATTACCTGCCGCAGCTACGAAAAGATATTCTGGAAGTCATCTGTAAGTACGTGCAGATCGACCCGGAAATGGTCAGCGTGCAGCTGGAGCAGCGAGACGGTGATATTTCGATTCTGGAGTTGAACGTGACTTTACCAGAACCGGAAGAGTCGAAATCCTGACGCTGGATGCGCCCGATAGCCTCGCGCTGTCGGGCCAGTTTGTTGCATAGCCCGGAGATCTCCCGGGCTATTTGCCGTAGCTTAGCGCTGCCGTGACCTAGCGCGGATATTCGCTGAGCAGCGCCCGCAGGCGATCGGCCATCAGTTCGCTACGCCAGCCGGAAATCAGCTCCGGCAGCGCTAAGCTACGGC
>NZ_JAQGFU010000173.1:0-9622 GCF_030078455.1 Klebsiella sp. Ech2A
TCAGAACTCCCTGCGCGCGGGAAACCGCGGCCCGACGCTGCTGGAAGATTTTATCCTGCGCGAAAAAATCACCCACTTTGACCACGAACGTATTCCGGAGAGGATCGTCCACGCCCGCGGGTCGGCCGCACACGGATATTTTCAGGCCTATCGCAGCCTGAGCGACGTCACCAAAGCCGATTTCCTCGCCGACCCGGCGAAGAAAACGCCGGTATTTGTCCGCTTCTCTACCGTGCAGGGCGGCGCCGGCTCCGCCGATACGGTGCGCGATATCCGCGGATTCGCCACCAAGTTCTACACCGACGAGGGGATCTTCGACCTCGTGGGCAACAATACGCCCATCTTCTTTATCCAGGACGCGCTGAAATTTCCCGACTTCGTCCACGCCGTGAAGCCCGAGCCGCACTGCGCCATGCCGCAGGGGCAAAGCGCGCACGACACCTTCTGGGACTACGTCTCCCTGCAGCCCGAAACGCTGCATAACGTCATGTGGGCGATGTCCGATCGCGGGCTGCCGCGCAGCTACCGGACGATGGAGGGCTTTGGGATCCATACCTTCCGCCTGATAAACGCCGAGGGTAAGGCCACCTTCGTCCGCTTCCACTGGAAGCCGGTGGCGGGCAAAGCCTCGCTGATTTGGGACGAGTCGCAAAAGCTGACCGGCCGCGATCCCGACTTTCACCGCCGCGACCTGTGGGAAGCCATTGAAGCCGGTGATTTTCCCGAGTATGAGCTCGGCCTGCAGCTGATCCCCGAAGAGGATGAGTTTGCCTTCGACTTCGATCTGCTGGACCCAACCAAGCTGATCCCCGAGGCGCTGGTGCCGGTGCAGCGGGTGGGGAAAATGGTCCTCAACCGCAACCCGGATAACTTCTTTGCCGAAAACGAACAGGCGGCCTTCCATCCCGGACATATCGTGCCGGGGATCGATTTCAGCAACGACCCGCTCCTGCAGGGGCGGCTGTTCTCCTATACCGACACGCAAATCAGCCGCCTCGGCGGGCCCAATTTCCATGAAATTCCGATCAACAAGCCCACCTGCCCGTACCACAACTTCCAGCGGGACGGCATGCACCGGATGGATATCGACACCAATCCCGCCAACTATGAGCCGAATTCGATCGGCGATAACTGGCCGCGCGAAACGCCGCCCGCTCCCCGCCGCGGCGGCTTTGAATCCTACGCCGAGCGCGTGGATGGCGAAAAGATTCGCCAGCGCAGCCCCTCCTTCGGCGAATACTACTCGCATCCGCTGCTCTTCTGGCGCAGCCAGACCCCGTTTGAGCAGCAGCACATTATCGACGGCTTCAGCTTTGAGCTGAGTAAGGTGGTCAGAACCTGGATCCGCGAGCGGATGGTCGATCAGATGGCCCATATCGATATCCGGCTGGCCGAGGCGGTAGGGAAAAATCTCGGTATTGCGCTTAGCGATGCCCAGCGCGGCATTACGCCTCCGGCGGACGTCAACGGCCTGAAAAAAGATCCTTCTCTGAGCCTGTACGCCATTCCCGACGGAGAGGTCAAAGGCCGCGTGGTGGCGGTATTGCTCAACGACCGTCCGCTTGCCCAGGAGATGCTCACTCTCCTGCAGGCCCTGCAGGCGAAAGGCGTCCATACGAAGCTGCTTTTCTCGCGGATGGGGGAAGTCAGCGCCGATGACGGGACCCTGCTACCCGTTGCCGGAACCTATGCCGGCTCGCCTTCGCTGACGGTGGATGCGGTGATTGTGCCCGGCGGCAACGCGGCCAGCCTCGGCGCCAGCGGCGACGCGCAGTACTACCTGCTGGAGGCTTATAAACACCTGAAGCCCATTCTGCTGGCCGGCGATGCGCGACGGTTCAAGTCGCTGCTGCAGGTTGCCAGCCAGGGCGAGGAAGGGATTGTCGAGACCGACACCGTCGATACCCTGGCGATGGATAATCTGTTAACCCTGATGAAGGCGCATCGGGTGTGGTCCAGAAGTGGGAAAACGGCGGCGATCCCGGCATAGTAAAAGGCCCGCCGGCGTCACCGCCGTCGGGCCCTTATCACCGTCGCCCCCCTTCTTTAGACGTCGCGGTAGGTACCGAGACGATAGCCGCGCTCGGCAACCGCATATTTCAGCGCCTCGGAGGTCAGCACTTCCAGCTCCGCCAGCCGCGGGTGGCAGTAGGCGCTGCTCATAATGGCGTGGTCAATAAACGCCGGATGGCACATCACCTCCAGCGACGCCTCTTCCCGCCGGATTGAATCATCCAGGATCTGCAGCAGCAGCGCTTCAGAAATCGCCTCCCCGTAGAACTCGCTGGCAAAACCCTCGCTGCTGCGCGCCGCATCCTGATCCAGGCCGTCGCGCTGCGCCAGCTGGCGGTCAATACGCAGCGCCACGCCCTTCTCGCGGGCAAACGCCGCCACGATGGGGTAGACAGACGCGATCATATGCACATGGTGATGGCTGTCGATATGCGTCGGTTCACAGCCAAACAGCGCGATAAACCGGCGATACTGGCACTCCAGCTCGTGCGCGATCTCATCCAGCGGCAGGCTGCCCTCTTCCGCCATCTGCCAGATCCACTTACCCAGGCGCCCTTCGCGGGCGAGGCCCGGCATCGGGGAGAGCGGCTCGCCCAGCGTCAGGACAAAGTGCATCCCGACGCCCAGCTCCGGCACGCAGCGGCTGAGCTGGGCCGCGTGGCCGATCGCCGCACCGTTAACCAGCGCCGTGGTGGAGGTCACCAGCCCGTTTTTGCAGGCTTCAATAATGCCGTAATTCTGCCCCTTGCTGAGGCCAAAATCGTCGGCATTAACGATTAACACGCGTTCCATCAGCCGCTCCCGTTACTGTTTCAGTTTTGCAATCGTCGCCGCAAAGTTGGGCAGCCACTTTTCATGCGCGAGGATCATTTCACGCGCCAGCATTTCGGCATCGCGGTCGGAGTGAATCAGCGGACTCAGATTGAGCGCCAGCAGAACATCGTTCAGCTCACCGCTTATCGCCGCCTGGCTCGCCGCCACTTCAAAGCCCTTGATGGTGTAAATCAGCCCCTGGACTTTTTCATCGAAATGGGTGATGCGCGGCGTCGGCTTCGCCCCGTCGCGGCCGAGCGTACAGGTCATCTCCACCGCCCAGTCGGCCGGGATATTATCGATGTGGCCATGGTGCGGGATATTTACGTAGTGCTCGGTCTGCTTATCGTTGTAGATAGCGTTGATCACTTCGCAGGCCGCGTCGGAGTAATAGGCTCCGCCGCGCAGCTCCAGCTCCTTCGGCTTAACGTTCAGATCCGGGTTTTTATACAGCTCGAAGAGCTGTTTTTCCACCTTCTGCACCACCTGAGCGCGGGCGCCGCCCTTATAGTACTCGCCCATTTCAATCGCCAGCATCTCTTTTGGCTTGAAGTAGTACAGCAGATAGGAGCACGGAATCAGGCGCAGGGAGCGGATCAGCCCTTCGCTGAACGGCAAGTCGAAGATGTTTTTCACCGAGTTGGAGCTCAGGCTGCCGGAGGCGACGCCGTCCAGCAGTTCGTCAAAGCGCGATACGCCGTTCACCAGCACGTCGCGGACAAACACGAGGTGGTTGAGGCCAAACAGATCGATATTCAGCTCGTCGCTCGGGCTCAGGCGCAGCACGTCGGTGATAAACATTTTCATGCCGATCGGAATGTTGCACACGCCGATAAAGCGCCGGAAGCCCGTGTGGCGATACACGGCTTCGGTCACCATTCCCGCCGGGTTGGTAAAGTTAATCACCCACGCGTCCGGGCAGATCTCCTGCACATCTTTAACGATATCAAAAATCACCGGAATGGTGCGCAGGCCTTTGAACAGGCCGCCGGCGCCGTTAGTTTCCTGGCCAAGATAGCCGTGGCTAAGCGGGATACGCTCGTCTTTCTCACGCGCCTTCAGCTGGCCAACGCGCAGCTGAGTGGTGACGAAGTCCGCGCCCTCCAGCGCCGCGCGGCGATCCAGGGTTTTGTAGACCTTCAGCGGAACGCCGGCTTTTTCGACCATCCGCTCGCAGAGAGCGTGGATAATATCGAGCTTCTCCTGCCCTTCCGTCACGTCCACCAGCCACAGCTCCGTAACCGGCAGCTCGTGATAACGCTTGAGAAATCCTTCGAGGAGTTCAGGGGTATAGCTGCTGCCGCCGCCGATAGTAACGATTTTTAATTTCTGGCTCATCATATTCTCCCTTGTGGCGCCACGAATTGCGCGTAGCCCACTCGCCGTATCAATACGGAGAGTTAACTTGAATATTTTCCAGCGCGGAAGGTTCCGCTCCGGTTAATTAAGGATGGTAATCTTTTTACGATAATTGCTTGGCGTAAATGAGGTCAGCTTTTTGAATGTTTTAATAAACAAACTGGGGCTGCTGTATCCTGATTCGTAAGCAATATCGGTTACCGAGTAGTTGGTAATTTCCAGCTGTTTCTTAGCGAAGTTGATGCGAATGTCATTAATAATCTGCATCGGCGTTTTACCATAATAGCGTTGGGTCGCCCGGGTTAAATATTCCTGAGTTTTCCCGGAGAGCTCAACCATCTGTTCAAGCGCCCCCTCGCCAAATTTATGTTTATCGTGCATATCCTCGACGGTATTTTTTAGCCACTGCGGAATAACATCCTGCACCGGCTCCTCGCGGTAGTGCCGTAAACGGTTAATGGTATAAAACGAGACCAGCTCAATAAATTCGTCAAATTCAGTTTCGCGAAAGTTCAGCGAAGCAATCACCGATTCGATGTAGCTGAGAAAGGTGCTTTTGACCGCGTAGACCTGAGAAGCAACCAGACCAAACGGCAGCAGCGGCAGATAGTGTTTCTCAAAGAAACTGCGGCTGATGCCGACGTTAAGAATGCGCGTCGCGCCAAACTCGTAAAAGCTTTGATGGTGCGACCCCATTGGGATGAAGACAAAATCCCCGCGCTCCAGCAGCACCCGTTTGCCGTTAATCTCCTGATAATAGCGGCCGGTCAAAACGATGGTGTATTCGTAATAGTCATGCTGGTGAAGCCCGCTGACGCTCTCGGTCTTGTTGTAGATGACCACATGAAAATTATTCCCGTTGAAGAGCTGCTGTTCGCGGGCGGTACTAATTTCTGTGGTCATCATCTTTGGCTGCCTCATCGTGTAGATGGCCTATTGTACCTTCTCATGGAGCTCAATCAATTCGGCAACCAGTTCGCGGGCCAGCATTGAGGTCATCAGATGATCCTGTGCATGAACCAGCACCAGGCTGACCTTCATTTTCCCTTCGCCCTCATCGCTCTCAATCAGCTGAGTCTGTACGCGGTGGGCTTCGCTCAGCGCCATCCGCGACTGCTCCATCATCGCTTTCGCGGCGGCGAAGTCGCCCTGCTTCGCCTGCTTCAGCGCGGCATAGGCCAGGCTGCGGGCCTGTCCGGAGTTGATAATCAGCCCCATCACCACCTCTTCGAGGTCATTCTCGGGCATCTCTGTTGCTTCAATATGGTCCAGATCAAACATAGTATTCCCTCATTTCTCAGGCGGTACGGGAAGCCTCCCGTACCGCTCGACATCAGAATTTCAGTGCGTTAGCGATATCTTCTTCGCTCTCTTCCTGCTCGATGGTGCTTTGCGCTTTGTTAGAAATCGCGACAAACGGCAGGTAGACCAGGGTCGAGATACCCAGGTTGAACAGCGCCACCAGCAGAGCAGCGACGCTGCCGTTACTGTTAAAGAAGGCGCCGAGGCCGGTCGGCATGGTCCACGGAGCCAGGTTGGTCACCGGTGGAATAATCCCCATGCTGTAGGCCGCCAGGGTGATGGCCGCCAGAATCGGCTGCACCAGTACGAACGGGATAAACATCACCGGGTTCATGATAATCGGCAGGCCGAACAGGATCGGTTCGTTAATCTGGAAGATGCCTGACGGCAGCGCCAGCTTAGCAACCTGACGATGGTCAGCGCGGCGTGAGCCGATAAAGATGGCGATAATCAGACCCAGAGTCGCACCGGAGCCGCCCAGCAGGATGTAGGAGTCGAGCATCGGCTTGGCCCAGAAGTGGAACTGTTTGCCCGCTTCGATGGCCGCTTCAACGGAGCCATACTGGTTATACAGCGCAATGTTTTCCAACGCCCACGGGGTCATGATGCCGTTATCCAGCGCGGTCAGCGCCAGCGAACCGTGTACGCCAAAGAACCACAGCAGGGAGTTGAAAATAACGTACGCCCAGCCGACAACGCTACCCATCGCCGCCAGCGGCGTGGAGATGGAGTCCATAATAATCTGGTGGAAGTTGCTGCCATACGAGGCCAGCAGCCAGGAGACGATGCCGAAGATCGACAGGATCAGGAAGCCCGGGATCAGCGCCGAGAACGAACGCGATACCGATGACGGCACGCTCTCCGGCAGCGTAATGACCCAGTTGCGGCGAATAACGAAGGTGAACAGCTCCGCCACCACCAGACCAATGATCATCCCCGATATAATGTTTTGCCCGCCCAGCCAGTTGGCGCCCACGGCGTAGGCGTCGCCGACGCTATAGGGGGTGACGGTCATAAATGCCGCGACGGCTAACAGCCCGGCGGCCATCGGGTCGACCTTGCGCTCTTCCGCCAGCGCTGCGCCGATGAAGAACGGCGCCATCAGCGACATAATGCCGAGCGTACCGTTATAAACGTTACCGCCGATGGCCTTAAAGCTGTTTAAGGTTTCAATGGTTGAGGCATCCAGGCGGATCCCCATTGAATAGAAGAAAGAGCCTTCACCAAAGCTAAGAAATACGTTGTTAATTAATACGAACATGGCCCCGGCGAGGGTCAGCGGCATTAATTTAATAAAGCCGTTTTTAATCGCATTAATATGCGGTTGCTTTCCTATTTTAACAGCAAAAGGAAGGAGTACCTTTTCAAGCGAGTCAATCACTTTACTCATAGTCAATACCCTTTAAAAGCCGTAATAGTGCAATTACGGCATAATGATGAAATTACTCTTTGACGGGAAAATAAACTCTTTAATATTCGGGCAGCCGGCAGTGTACATATTTCATGAAAGCGAAATTGACTTTACCCGTTACCCGAAAGGTGAGTTTTAAAATTAAATTATTGTGCAGCAGCTTTCTTAATGGCCGCAACGGCCGCTTTCAGTACACCTAAACCATCAACCTTGCCGTACAGCGCAGAGTCGATCACCTCCACCGGCTTATTGGACAGCAGCCGCTGAATCTCGGGAAGCATATATGCAATCTGTGGGCCTAATAAAATCACGTCGGCTTCCGGTCCCTTCTCCCCGGCGAGGGTCTCAGGAAATGCTTCAATAATGACCGGCACCTCATATTTTTCAGCCTGGGCACGCATTTTGGATACCAGCAGCGAAGTGGACATTCCAGCCGAGCAGAACAGATAGATATGTTTCTTTTCCATGAACGCTTCCTCAATTTGTAGAACCTGGCGGCCTCCTGGCAGGATATTATGCCGAAGAACCGGGTAAGGCCTGTCACTGTTCAATTGATATTGTTTATGCATTGAGTATACGGCATCCCCCGGCACCTGGATAATTCCTGGTTAAACAAAATTGTCTCTCATTGACCTCGCGTTTTGACTACCTTCACATTTCCCTCAAATAATTCGCGCAATTAAATAAGCATCCGCACGCATAAAAAAGCCCGACCAGGGGTCGGGCATTCGTAGAGCTCAGTATCACGTACTACTTGTTGTTGCGCGGGTCCGTATCGTACTCCGCGCAGGTCTGGTAGCCGGAGTTCATCACGTGACCGGTCTCGTCGAGCGCGACAAAGTAGGTCTCCATTTTACCATCTCGTTGACCCAGGATGTAGGTCTGGCAGGTGCCGCGGGCGTGGATCATCGTCACTTCAGATGACGGTTTGCCCGCCACCTGCAGTACCTGGGAACGCGACATCCCTTTTTTGACATCTTTAACAACCGGCTGTGTGAACTGGTCTGCAGTACGATCGTAGGCTGTACAACCAGCCAGCATGGTCAGTACTGCCGCTGCGCCCATAAGTCCTGCTAAATTCTTATTCATATTCCGTCCTCTTTTATTTGGCGTGTGAATAAGCCTGGAATAAATATCGTTATTTTTCAAGCCGAAGGTCGATTTAAGCGAAATTTCGCTGCGATATGCCGGATTAGCCCGCCGCAGCGTGCCGCCAGCGGGCCGCCGCGCGTACCATAAAAAAATCGTATGTCATTGATTGCCTTCTTTTGCAGCACTCAAAACGACGATCCTTGTCGTTTCAACGGCAAAGAGGTAGCTTTAAGCCATGCTGGTTGCCAAACAGATTCACTTTCCGGAGGGCGCGATGACGCTACAACAAGAAATTATCCAGGCGCTGGGTGCCAGTCCCCAGATCGATACAGACGGTGAGATCCGCCGCAGCGTAGATTTTTTGAAGTCCTATTTGCAGACCTATCCCTTTATTAAGGCGCTGGTTCTCGGCATCAGCGGCGGCCAGGATTCAACCCTGACCGGTAAACTGTGCCAGCAGGCTATTAATGAGCTGCGGGCAGAGGGTGACGACAGCCGCCAGTTTATCGCCGTGCGCCTGCCTTACGGCGTGCAGGCGGATGAGCAGGATTGCCAGGATGCCATCGCCTTCATTCAGCCGGATCGCGTGCTGACGGTCAATATTAAGGGCGCGGTGCTGGCCAGCGAGCAGGCGCTGCGGGAAGCCGGGATTGAGCTCAGCGACTTTGTTCGCGGCAATGAAAAAGCGCGCGAGCGCATGAAGGCGCAGTACAGCATCGCCGGCATGACTCACGGCGTGGTGGTCGGTACCGACCATGCGGCGGAAGCGATCACCGGATTCTTTACCAAATACGGCGACGGCGGCACCGATATCAACCCGATTTTCCGCCTCAACAAGCGTCAGGGTAAACAGCTGCTGGCGCGCCTGGGATGCCCTGAGCATCTGTACAAGAAGCTGCCGACCGCCGATCTGGAAGACGATCGTCCGTCCCTGCCGGATGAAGCCGCTCTGGGCGTCACCTACGATAATATCGACGACTATCTGGAAGGAAAAACCCTCGACGAGAAGACGGCCAAAATTATCGAAGGCTGGTACCTGAAAACGGAACACAAGCGCCGGACGCCGATTACCGTCTTCGACGACTTCTGGAAGAGATAGTCCTTCCCCATCGCCCCGGCGCCGGCCGGGGCTATTTTTTGCACTTTTCGCCCCCTCCCCTGGCTGCTATACTGTTTAAATAAACAGCATCAGGAGCCACTGTGGTCAGAAGGCAATCCGCCCCGCGTCTGGAGTTTGAAGCGGCGGCAATTTATGCATATCCCGAACATCTGCGTCCCTGGCTGGCGTCTCTGCCCAGCCTGCCGGGCGTCTATCTGTTTCACGGCGAAAGCGACACCCTGCCGCTCTATATCGGTAAAAGCGTCAACATTCGCAGCCGGGTGCTGTCGCATCTGCGCACCCCGGACGAAGCCGCCATGCTGCGCCAGGCGCGGCGCATTAGCTGGCATCGTACCGCGGGCGAGCTCGGCGCGCTGCTGCTCGAAGCGCAGCTGATTAAGCAGCAGCAGCCGCTGTTCAACAAGCGGCTACGGCGCACGAAACAGCTCTGCTCGCTGCTGCTGAGCGACGCCCGCCCGCAGGTGGCGTACGCCCGTGAGCTGGACTTTTCCCGCCAGGAGCATCGGTCCGGC
>NZ_JAQGFU010000174.1:0-9414 GCF_030078455.1 Klebsiella sp. Ech2A
CCATCTCTTCTGGACGCACCCAGCTGTCGAACTCGGCTTCCGTCAGGTAGCCGAGCGCCAGCGCCGAGGCCTTCAGCGTCAGCCCCTCTTTATGCGCTTTTTTGGCAATTTCCGCCGCTTTGTCGTAGCCGATATGGGTATTCAACGCCGTCACCAGCATCAGAGATTCGTTGAGCAGCTGGTTGATGCGCTCCCGGTTGGGTTCGATCCCCACCGCGCAGTGTTCGTTAAAGCTCTCCATGCCGTCGGCCAGCAGCCGCACCGACTGCAGGAAGTTATGGATAACCATCGGGCGATAGATGTTGAGCTCGAAGTTGCCGGAAGCACCGCCGATATTCAGCGCCACGTCGTTACCCATCACCTGGCAGCACAGCATGGTCAGCGCTTCGCACTGCGTCGGGTTGACCTTGCCCGGCATGATTGATGAACCCGGCTCATTCTCCGGGATCGCAATTTCGCCGATACCGCAGCGCGGCCCCGAGGCCAGCCAGCGCACGTCGTTAGCAATTTTCATCAGAGACGCCGCCAGCCCCTTCAGCGCGCCGTGGGCGTGGACCAGCGCGTCGCAGGTTGCCAGCGCCTCAAACTTATTCGGCGCGGTAACGAACGGCTGGCCGCTACTCTGCGCCAGCTCTGCCGCGACACGCACCGCGTATTCTGGATGGGTATTCAGCCCGGTTCCCACCGCCGTACCGCCCAGCGCCAGCTCGCTCAGATGCGGCAGGCTCAGCTCAAGGTGGCGGAGGTTATGTTCGAGCATGGCGACCCAGCCGGAGAACTCCTGCCCCAGCGTCAGCGGGGTGGCGTCCTGCAGGTGCGTACGGCCGATTTTAACGATATCGCTGAACGCGGCGGATTTGTCGCTAAGCGTTTTTCTCAGCACGTTAAGCTGGGGAATGAGCGTCTCCCGCAGCGCGATAATGGCCGCCACGTGCATCGCCGTCGGGAAGACGTCGTTGGAGCTTTGGCTCTTGTTGACGTCATCGTTCGGATGCACCTTGCGCTCCATGCCCCGCACGCCGCCCAGCAGCTCGCTGGCCCGGTTTGCCAGAACCTCATTCATATTCATATTACTTTGGGTGCCGGAGCCGGTTTGCCAGATAGCCAGCGGAAACTCTGCGCTATGCTTTCCCGCCAGCACTTCATCGGCGGCCTCGACGATGGCCTGCGCTTTTTCGCCGGCCAGCAGGCCTAAATCCTGATTCACCTTCGCCGCCGCGCGCTTGGTCAACGCCAGGGCGTAGATCAGTTCACCCGGCATTTTTTCCGTTGAGATACGGAAATGCTCCAGCGAACGCTGGGTTTGCGCGCCCCATAGCCTGTCGGCGGGAACCTCAATCGCGCCCATAGAGTCTTTTTCACTGCGATGCGTTGTCATTACTGTCTCCTTGAATAAAAAGTACGTAATTTCGACAAAGCCCACTGGCTTAAAAGCGTTAAGTATTGGTCAGATTTATAATTAGTTTTAGTCGTTCGTGCCGCTAAGCGACACAAATAGCCGCCCCGCAGAGCGCAGCGGCGGCGTGCTAAAAATACCTGCCGGTGGATTCGCCGGCAGGCGCTCACCCGACGATCGGGGCGATTATTTCACGCAGCTCGCGCACTGCGAGGTCTGGATCTGCTGGAAGAAGTCGTTGCCTTTGTCATCCACCAGGATAAATGCCGGGAAGTCCTCCACCTCGATTTTCCAGATAGCTTCCATTCCCAGCTCCGGCCAGGCCACGCACTCGAGGCTCTTGATGCTCTGCTGCGCCAGCACCGCCGCCGGGCCGCCGATGCTGCCAAGGTAGAAGCCGCCGTGCTTGTGGCAGGAGTCGGTCACCTGCTGGCTGCGGTTGCCTTTTGCCAGCATCACCATGCTCGCGCCGTGCGACTGCAGCAGATCGACGTAGGAGTCCATGCGCCCGGCGGTGGTCGGCCCCAGCGAACCGGAAGCGTAGCCGTCCGGCGTTTTGGCCGGACCCGCGTAGTAGATCGGGTGATCTTTAACGTACTGCGGCAGCGCCTCGCCGTTATCCAGCAGCTCCTTGAGCTTCGCGTGGGCGATATCGCGGGCGACGATAATCGTGCCGTTCAGGGTCAGGCGCGTTGACACCGGATACTGCGACAGCAGCGCCCGAATCTCGCTCATCGGCTGGTTGAGGTTAACCTTCACCGCCTCACCTTCGCCCGCCTGGCGCAGCGCCTGCGGTATATATTTGCCCGGATTGCTTTCCAGCTTTTCCAGCCAGATCCCGTGGCGGTTGATTTTCGCCTTGATGTTGCGGTCGGCGGAGCAGGAAACCCCCATCCCCACCGGGCAGGAGGCGCCGTGGCGCGGCAGGCGCACAACGCGGATGTCGTGAGCGAAGTACTTGCCGCCGAACTGCGCCCCGAGGCCGAGATTCCGGGCGGCCAGCAGCAGCTCCTGCTCGAGCTGCACGTCGCGGAACGCCTGGCCGTGCTCGTTGCCCTCCGTTGGCAGGCCGTCGTAATAGTGGGTGGAGGCCAGCTTAACGGTTTTCAGCGTCGATTCCGCGGAGGTTCCGCCGATAACAAACGCAATGTGGTACGGCGGACAGGCGGCGGTACCGAGGGTGCGCATCTTCTCGACAAGGTAGTCCTTCAGCTTCGCCGGGGTGATCAGCGCCTTGGTCTCCTGGTAGAGATAGGTTTTGTTGGCCGAGCCGCCGCCTTTTGCCATGCACAAGAATTTGTATTCGTCGCCGTCAACGCTGTAGAGGTCGATCTGCGCCGGCAGGTTGGTGCCGGTGTTGACCTCTTTATACATATCCAGCGCGGCGTTCTGCGAATAGCGCAGGTTATCTTCGGTATAGGTGTTGTAGACCCCGCGCGCCAGCGCGGCCTCATCGCCGCCGCCGGTCCATACGCGCTGGCCTTTTTTACCCATGATAATCGCCGTGCCGGTGTCCTGGCAGGTTGGCAGAATCCCTTTGGCGGCAATCTCGGAGTTACGCAGGAACTGCAGGGCGACGTATTTGTCGTTTTCGCTGGCTTCCGGGTCCAGCAGGATTGACGCCACCTGCTGCTGGTGGGAGACGCGTAGCATAAAGGACGCGTCGTGGAAGGCCTGCTGGGCCAGCAGAGTGAGCGCTTCAGGCGCAACCTTGAGGATCTCCTCGCCCTCGAACCCGGCGACGCTGACGTGCTCTTTGCTCAGCAGATAGTATTCAGTCTCATCTTTCGCCAGCGGAAACGCTTCCTGATAAACAAACGGTTTAGTCGACATTGTTTAAGCTCCCTAAGAGTAAAACCGCCGGGAGTAACCCCGACGGCTGTGAATCAGAACATCATGGACATCCACGGATAGCCAATCAGCAGCAGGGCGGCCAGGAAGATGGCGCCGAAGATGGTGCCCAGGCGCCAGTAGTCTTTGGTCGGCAGATAGCCGCTGCCGTAGTAGATCGGGCTTGGGCCGGTACCGTACGGGGTGATGATCCCCATGATGCCCAGCGAGGTGACCATCAGCAGCACGAACACCAGCATATTCATCCCCGGAATGGTGGAGGCGATGGTCAGCATCGCCGGCAGCAGCGCGGTGGTGTGGGCGGTGGTGCTGGCAAACAGGTAGTGCAGCAGGAAGAACGCCAGCAGCAGAACGACCGTCGCCACGCCCGGCGAGATGCCGCTCATCAGCGCGCCGCCCTCTTTACCCAGCCAGGCGATAAAGCCGGTAGAGGAGAGGCCGTCCGCCAGCGCCACCAGGGTGGCGAACCAGACAAAGGTATTCCAGGCGGCCTTGTTGTTGGTGATATCGTTCCACGACAGAACGCCGGTCCACAGCATCAGGACGATGACCAGCAGCGCCGCCAGCGCCGGCTCAATCCACTCGGCGGCGAAGATCCACATCGTCAGCGCGAAGCAGACAAACACCAGCAGCAGAATCTCATTACGCGACAGGCGGCCGAGCTTTTCCAGCTCGCGCGCGGCCCACAGGGGCACTTCATCATTGACCTTCACCTCCGGCGGATAGAACCAGTAGGCCAGCAGCGGCATCACCGCAATCAGCAGCACGCCCACCGGCAGGAAGGCGATAAACCAGGTGCCCCATGAGATATTGATACCGACGATACTTTTCACCAGCGCCAGCGCCAGCAGGTTAGGCGCCAGCGCCGAAAGGAACATCGAGCTGGTAATACAGGCGGCGGTAATGGCGACCCACATCAGATAGGAGCCGATGCGGCGGGCGCTCGGGTCGTTAGGCTTAGAGCCATACAGCGGCGGCAGGTTGGCGATAATCGGGTAAATGGTCCCGCCGCTGCGGGCGGTATTTGACGGCGTGAAGGGCGCCAGCAGCAGGTCGGCAAAGGTGATGGCGTAGCCCAGCGTCAGGCTGCGGCGGCCAAGGTACTTCACCAGAATCAGCGCCAGACGGCGTCCAAACTGGGTTTTGTCGTAGCCCGCGGCAAACATAAAGGCGCCGAAAATCAGCCACACGGTAGAGTTACCAAACCCGCTGACCGCCCACTTAAATGAGGCGCCGGCCAGCTTGAATTTGGGGTCCGCCAGCTGCGCCGGGTCGAACAGCAGCCACTGGCTGCACAGGGCGATAACCACTACCCCGGTGATGCCGATCACCGCCCCGGGAAGGGGTTCGAAAATCAGGCCGACGATCACGCCGACGAAAATGGCAAAGTAGTGCCAGGCATAGGGCGGAAGGCCGTCAGGCACCGGGACGAAGAGCAGCATTACGGCCACGATAATGGGCAGCGCCATCATCAGCAGACGACGCTTATCAGCAGCCTTAGGACTGGCTGCGCCGGCAGGCGATATGGTTGTCTTTTTCTCTTTCATAATGAGTATCTGCAAGTAGTTGAAAATAAGTTTGAGCCGTCGGTGATTTTTACTTTCTTTAATTTCAAAACTTTCTTTAGTTATTAATAGTTGGTTTTCATTATCACCGCGACGGTTATTTAACGCATTTTCCAGGGCGCTAAATTAAATCTGTTTGTTATTTATATATTGCTCTTTGATGTCGAGTTGCAATTGATTGAGATCAATAAACCCAGGGGTCTGGCGTTTTTTTTATTTTTCGCAATAACCCCTGGGGAGAGGGTGGTTATTTGTATAAAATACCGCTAGATGTTAAATTTTAGTCGATTTTTAGTGTTTATCTGACAAGGTTATTTTATTTAAAATATTGATTTATTTGGATTTAAATGAAAGAAACTGATTTTATTTTTATTAACAAAGGTGTCTTATTTGTTATCAATATTATGCTTTGTGTAAACGTTGTATTTTAAAATAATAATACAATGGGGGTAGTGATGTTATTGTTGGTATTAAATAGTTTTTTAACTAACGTAAGTGATCTGGTAACTAAAAAATTCGCTATATTATTAACATGACAACAGGAATTAAAAACACAACCAAAAATAAATTCCTTAGCGAATTCTGAATTTCAATATTTAAAATCTGGAGTGTTACTATGACCAGTAATCAACGTATTTTGCAGCCCTTTACCTTACCAAACGGAACTGAGCTAAAAAACCGCCTGTTTATGGCGCCGATGACCACCTGTACCGGCTATTATGACGGCTCCGTCACCAGCGAGCTGGTGGAGTACTACCGCGCCCGTGCGGGCAGCATCGGGACCATCATCGTCGAGTGCTGCTTTATCGATAACTATGGCCTGGCCTTCCCGGGCGCCATTGGCATCGACAGTGATGAAAAAATTGCCGGCCTTGCCAAAATTGCCGAAGCCATCCAGGCGGAAGGGTCGAAGGCAATCCTGCAGATCTATCACGGCGGCCGGATGGTCGACCCGCAGCTTATCGGCGGCCGCCAGCCGGTTGCGCCGAGCGCGCTGGCCGCTCCGCGCGACGGCGCCGCGATGCCGCGCGCGCTGAGTACAGAGGAAGTCGAGGAGACCATCGCGAAATTCGGTGACGGCGTTCGCCGCGCGATTCAGGCCGGTTTTGACGGCGTTGAAATCCACGGCGCCAATACCTACCTTATCCAGCAGTTCTACTCCCCGAACTCTAACCAGCGCGACGACTGCTGGGGCGGCAGCCGCGACAACCGCGCCCGTTTCCCGCTGGCGGTGCTGGAGATCGCCCATAAAATGGCCGGCCAGTACGCTGATGACGCTTTTATTATCGGCTACCGCTTCTCGCCGGAAGAGCTGGAAGAGCCGGGCATCCGCTTTGACGACACCCTCTATCTGCTGGAAAAGCTGGCGGCGCGGGGCCTCGACTATCTGCACTTCTCGGTGGGCGCCTCGCTGCGTCCCTCTATCGTTGATACCCGCGATCCGACGCCGCTGATTGAAAAATACTGCGCACTGCGCTCCGCTAACCTCGCGCAGGTGCCGGTGATGGGCGTTGGCGGGATCGTTAACGCCGCGGACGCCGAGCAGGGGCTGGATCACGGCTACGATCTGATCGCCGTCGGACGGGCCTGCATCGCCTATCCGGACTGGACTGACCGCATTGCCGACGGTGAAAACCTGGAGCTATTTATCGACAGCACCCGCCGCGAGGCGCTGCATATCCCGGAGCCGCTGTGGCGCTTCTCGCTGGTGGAAGCGATGATCCGCGATATGAGCATGGGCGACGCGAAGTTTAAGCCCGGCGTCTTTGTCGAAAGCGTACAGGATGAGGCCGGGGAACTGGTGATCCACGTCAGCCTTGAGAACGACCGCATCGCTGACGTTGAGCTGGCCTCTGCCGCGGTACAGACCGTGGAGTTCACCACCAGCTTTGAAGAGATTCGCGAGCGTATTTTGACCGCCAACACCCCGCACGTTGACGCCATCTCCGGCGCCACCAGCCAAAGCGAGGCGGTGAAAAAAGCGGTATCCAAAGCGATGCTGAAATCGAGCAAGGCTCTGGCGATCGAAGAGGGCGGCGACGATCGGGCGGTGAAAAGCTACGACGTGGTGGTGGTTGGCAGCGGCGGCGCGGGCCTGGCGGCGGCCATTCAGGCCCACGATGAAGGCGCCAGCGTGCTGATTGTCGAAAAAATGCCGACTATCGGCGGCAACACCATTAAGGCCTCCGCCGGGATGAACGCCGCGGAAACGCGCTTCCAGCGGGTGAAAGGGATCGTCGACAGCAAAGAGCTGTTTTACGAGGAGAGCCTGAAGGGCGGGCATAACAAAAACAACCCGGCGCTGCTGCGCCGCTTCGTGGAAAACGCCCCGGAGGCGATCGAATGGCTGGCCCGCCGCGGGATCATGCTGAACGATATCACCACCACCGGCGGGATGAGCATTGACCGCACCCACCGCCCGCGCGACGGATCGGCGGTCGGCGGCTATCTGATTAGCGGCCTGGTGCGCAATATCAGCAAGCGCGGAATTGACGTGATGCTGGATACCTCGGTGGAAGAGATCCTGATGGCCAACGACGAGGTGAGCGGCGTGCGTCTGCTCAACGACGAGCAGGAGCGCATCGAGGTGCAGACCAGGAGCGTCGTGGTCGCCACCGGCGGCTTCAGCGCCAACAGCGCGATGGTGGTCAAATACCGCCCGGACCTCGCCGGTTTTGTCACCACCAACCATAAAGGGGCCACCGGCGGCGGCATCGCGCTGCTGGAGCGCATCGGCGCCGGCACCGTGGATATGGGCGAAATCCAGATCCACCCGACCGTTGAGCAGAAGACCTCATACCTGATTTCGGAGTCGATTCGCGGCGGCGGGGCGATTCTGGTGAGCCAGCGCGGTCAGCGCTTCTACAATGAAATGGCGACCCGGGATAAAGTCTCGGCGGCGATTATCGCGCTGCCGGAGCAGTACGCCTGGATCGTCTTTGACGAGCACGTACGGGCAAAAAACAAGGCGGCCGATGAATACATCGCCAAAGGGCTCGTCACCAGCGCCAGCTCTCCGCGCGAGCTGGCGGAGAAGCTGGGGATGGATTACCATGCCTTCCTTGCCACTCTTGAGCGCTACAACGGCTTTGTTGAAACCCAGCGCGATGAGGATTTTGGCCGCACCACCGCGCTGCGGGCGCCGATTAACGAAGGGCCGTTCCACGCGATCCGCATCGCCCCGGGGGTTCACCACACCATGGGCGGGGTGACGATTAATACCGCGACCGCGGTGTTAAACACCGCTCAGCAGCCGATTCCGGGCGCCTACGCCGCCGGGGAAGTGGTCGGCGGCATCCACGGCGGCAACCGCATCGGCGGCAATGCGGTGGCGGATATCATTATCTTTGGTACCCTGGCAGGCCACCAGGCGGCAGTACGCGCCAGAGGATAACGTTTAGCGATTTGCCCCGGCCGCGCGCCGGGGCCATCCACAGGAGCTGCAACCATGTCTGACGACAGCCGCGTCTATAGCTACTCCGCCGTGTTAATGGGCTCGCCCATTCTGCTTAAGCTCTGGCGTCACGATGACGCGCTCGCCTCCCGTACCTTCCAGTTAATCAAACGCTACGAAGACCTGCTTACCGTCAACCGCGCTCACTCCCAGGTCATGGAGATTAACCATGCCGCCGGCCGCCATGGGGTTGCCGTCAGCCGCCCGGTGTTTCAGCTGATCCAGTGTGCGAAGGCCGCCAGCATGGTGCGGGATAGCGCCTTTAACCTGGCGATTGGCCCGCTGGTCAAGCTCTGGCGCATCGGCTTTCAGGGGCACAGCGTGCCGGCAGCGGCGGAGATTGCCGCCCGCCTGCCGCTGACCCGGCCGCAGGATGTGATCCTCGATGAGGCGGCGGGCAGCGGGTTTCTTGCCCAGCCGGGCATGGAGATCGATCTTGGCGCCATCGCCAAAGGCTACATTGCCGATCGGGTGCGCGATGACCTGCGGCGCCAGGGCGTCGACGCGGCGCTGATTAATCTCGGGGGGAACGTGCACACCCTCGGGGAGTGGTCCATTGGGCTGAAAAACCCCTTTGCCGCCGCCGACCAGCTGGTGGGCACGATTGCGGTGAGCGGCCAGTCGGTGGTGACCTCCGGCGTCTATGAGCGCTATTTCGAGCAGAATGGCAGGCGCTGGCACCATATTCTCGACCCGCGCAGCGGCTATCCGCTGGATAACGAGCTGGAGAGCGTGACCATCATTTCTGACGACTCCCTCGACGGCGATATCTGGACCACCCTGATCTACGGTCTGGGCGTGGAGAAGGGGCGCGCGGCGCTGCGTCAACGGGAGGATATTGAAGCGATTTTTGTGACTAAAAATCGCGAAGTGATCCTCTCATCGCAGCGCCGCTTTCGCTTTCAGCTGCTGGATAGCGGCTATCGGCTCACTGACTGTACTGCTTGAGCAGGCCGTACTGCTCGGCGACCAGCCGATAGCGGTAGACCGGGCGGCCGGTGGCGCCGTAGTGAATGGTGGTGTAGAGGATATTAATCTGCGCCAGCCAAATCAGATATTTGCGACAGGAGACGCGGGAAATATTCACCGCCACCGCCAGCTCGTCGGTGGAGAACTCGGTCGCCGGGTGGGCATCGATCCATTGGCAC
>NZ_JAQGFU010000175.1:0-9382 GCF_030078455.1 Klebsiella sp. Ech2A
TGAGTGCCCACACAGATTGTCTGATAAATTGTTAAAGAGCAGTGCAACGCGGCTTTCGCTCACCGTTGCGAGGTGGCGTATATTACGCTTTCCTCTTTCAGAGTCAACCCTTTAATTCAGGATTTTTTCTCTTCAACCGAACCGGCTAGTTGCTGTGAAGTGATTCACATCCGCCGTGTCGATGGAGGCGCATTATAGGGAGCCCGCCGGGAATGACAAGCGGAAAAATACAATTTTATTTCAACCGCTCATCTTTTATACGTAACGCTTATTTTTGCTGCTTTTTGATGGCTGCCGGCAGGTCTGCGAGGCTATTAAGCACCCAGTCAGCGGCACTTTCCGCATCAGCCGTCACCGGCTTGCCGGTGCGTACCAGCACTTTAGTGCCAATATCCGCCGCCAGAGCTGCCTGCATATCTTCAACTTTGTCGCCTACCATATAAGAAGCGGCCATATCTATATTAAGGTAGTCACGCGCGGAGATAAGCATCCCCGGATGCGGCTTACGGCAATCGCAGGTCTGGCGGTATTCTTCAACGGTGCCCTGCGGATGATGCGGACAATAGTAGATACCGTCCAGATCGACGCCGCGGTCGGCCAGCGACCAGTCCATCCACTCAGTCAGCGTTTCAAACTGCGCTTCGCTAAACTTACCGCGGGCGATACCGGACTGGTTGGTGACGACCACCAGGGCGAAGCCCATCTCCTTTAATTGACGCATTGCATCAATTACGCCATCGATAAATTCAAAATTATCGATTTCGTGGACATAGCCGTGATCGACATTAATCGTGCCATCACGGTCGAGAAAAATTGCGGGTACTGACTGTGCCACCGGTTTACTCCTGATAAAGGCTAGTCTGATTAGTATCGCATGTTTCCTGATGCAAGAAAGTGCTCATTATACAGAGTCGGATTGATTTAGACGTCTGGATGCCTTAACATCCATTTCATTGACAGGCATCGCCTGGATACGGCAGAAGAAAATGCCACGGCAAACGGCTAAACGATAATAAATAACTGATGATTAAACTTTCGAATATCACCAAAGTGTTCCAGCAGGGGAACCGCACCATACAGGCGCTGAACGATGTCAGCCTGCATGTTCCTGCCGGGCAAATTTACGGCGTTATCGGCGCATCCGGCGCCGGTAAGAGTACGCTGATTCGTTGCGTAAACCTCCTCGAGCGTCCAACCCAGGGCAGCGTACAGGTGGGTGGGCAGGAGCTTACCGCGCTTTCTGAAAAAGAGCTCACCCGCGCACGCCGCCAGATAGGCATGATTTTCCAGCACTTTAACCTGCTGTCATCGCGTACCGTTTTCGGCAACGTGGCGCTCCCCCTCGAGCTGGACAATACCCCGCCGGCGGAGATTAAACGCCGCGTGACCGAGCTGCTGGATCTCGTCGGCCTGGCCGACAAGCATGATAGCTACCCCGCCAACCTCTCGGGCGGACAGAAGCAGCGCGTGGCGATTGCCCGTGCCCTGGCCAGTAATCCGAAGGTTCTGCTGTGTGACGAAGCCACCAGCGCGCTGGATCCGGCGACCACCCGCTCTATTTTAGAGCTGCTGAAGGATATCAACCGCCGCCTCGGCCTGACGATTCTGCTGATCACCCACGAGATGGACGTCGTCAAACGCATCTGCGATTGCGTCGCGGTCATCAGCAACGGGCAGCTGATCGAGCAGGATACGGTGAGCGAAGTCTTCTCTCATCCGAAAACCCCGCTGGCACAGCAGTTTATTCAATCAACGCTGCATCTGGATATTCCGGATGACTATCAGGCACGCCTGAAGCCAACCGCGCTCCCCGATAGCGTCCCGATGCTGCGCATGGAGTTTACCGGCCACTCCGTCGATGCTCCGCTGCTCTCTGAAACCGCCCGTCGCTTTAATGTAAATAACAACATTATCAGCGCGCAGATGGATTACGCCGGCGGCGTGAAGTTCGGCATTATGCTGACCGAGATGCACGGCACGCAGGAAGACACCCGGGCGGCAATCGCCTGGCTGCAGGAAAATCATGTAAAAGTAGAGGTACTGGGATATGTCTGAGGCAACGATCTGGCTGCTGTTGCGCGGCGTGTGGGAAACGCTGGCAATGACCTTTGTCTCCGGCTTTTTCGGTTTTGTCCTCGGCCTGCCGGTAGGCGTGCTGCTGTACGTCACCCGCCCGGGGCAGATTGCCGCTAACGCCAAACTCTACCGTACCCTGTCGGCGCTGGTGAACATCTTCCGCTCGATACCTTTTATTATCCTGCTGGTGTGGATGATTCCCTTCACCCGCGTGATTGTCGGTACGTCCATCGGCCTGCAGGCGGCCATTGTGCCGCTGACGGTTGGCGCCGCGCCGTTTATCGCCCGCATGGTGGAGAACGCGCTGCTCGAGATCCCAACGGGTCTTATCGAAGCATCCCGCGCGATGGGCGCCACGCCGATGCAGAT
This sequence comes from Klebsiella sp. Ech2A, assembly GCF_030078455.1. NCBI lineage: Bacteria > Pseudomonadati > Pseudomonadota > Gammaproteobacteria > Enterobacterales > Enterobacteriaceae > Klebsiella > Klebsiella sp. Ech2A. The sequence goes on from NZ_JAQGFU010000175.1 coordinate 2,446, forward strand.
CGTGCGTAAGGTCCTGCTACCTGAAGCGCTGCCGGGTCTGGTGAACGCCGCGACGATTACGCTCATTACCCTGGTCGGTTATTCCGCCATGGGCGGCGCGGTCGGCGCCGGTGGTCTGGGGCAGATTGGCTATCAGTACGGCTACATCGGCTACAACGCCACGGTAATGAATACCGTGCTGGTATTACTGGTTATTCTGGTTTATTTAATTCAATTCTCTGGCGACCGTATCGTCCGGGCTGTGACTCACAAATAACATTATCGACACAACATCGTTCAGGGCGCCTCCGTGCGGCCTGGACGACGCGTGTACACACAGACTCTTACAGGAAGGAAATAGCATGGCCTTTAATTTTAAAACCTTTGCGGCAGTAGGCGCGTTAATCGGTTCTCTGGCTCTGGTGGGCTGCGGTCAGGATGAAAAAGATCCGAACCATATTAAAGTCGGCGTCATCGTCGGTGCTGAGCAGCAGGTTGCTGAAGTGGCGCAGAAAGTCGCTAAAGAGAAATATGGTCTCGACGTTGAGCTGGTCACGTTCAACGACTACGTTCTGCCGAACGAAGCGCTGAGCAAAGGCGACATCGACGTTAACGCCTTCCAGCACAAGCCTTACCTCGACCAGCAGATTAAAGACCGCGGCTATAAGCTGGTCGCCGTCGGCAACTCCTTTGTTTATCCGATTGCCGGTTACTCCAAGAAAATTAAAACCCTCGACGAACTGCAGCCGGGCTCCCAGATTGCCATTCCTAACGATCCGACTAACCTCGGCCGTTCTCTGCTGCTGCTGCAGCAGGCGGGTCTGATCAAGCTGAAAGAAGGCGTTGGCCTGCTGCCGACCTCTCTGGATATCATTGAGAACCCGAAAAACCTGAAGATTGTTGAGCTGGAAGCACCGCAGCTGCCGCGCTCCCTCGACGATGCGCAGATTGCCCTCGCGGTTATCAATACCACCTATGCAAGCCAGATTGGCCTGACTCCGGCAAAAGACGGCATTTTTGTTGAAGGTAAAGACTCTCCGTACGTTAACCTGATTGTTGCTCGCGAAGACAATAAGGATGCGGAAAATGTTAAGAAATTCGTTCAGGCTTACCAGAGCGATGAAGTTAACGAAGCCGCGAATAAAATCTTTAACGGCGGCGCAGTGAAAGGCTGGTAATCTTTTTTCACCGTAATATCATTCAGGACGGGCTTTATGCCCGTCTTGTCATTTATGCAAGCACCTGATTCAATAGCGCCCTGTTTTATTATTCATTGAGGAAATACTATGCGTGCTTTACCGGTCTGTTTGTTAGCACTCATGTTAAGCGGTTGCTCTATGCTAAGCAGATCTCCCGTCGAACCTGTACAAAGCACGGCAACGGCACCTGCCAAATCGGAACCGGCAAAACCCAAAGCCGTGCGCCCGGCACCGGTGAGGATCTATACCGATGCGTCAGCGCTGGTCGGCAAGCCTTTCCGCGATCTGGGTGAAGTCACCGGTGAGTCATGCCAGGCCTCAAATCAGGATTCACCGCCGAACATCCCTACCGCCCGCAAGCGTCTGCAAATTAACGCCGCGAGAATGAAAGCTAACGCGGTCCTGCTGCACAGATGCGAAGTCACCAGCGGTACGCCGGGATGCTATCGCCAGGCCGTTTGCCTTGGCTCTGCGCTTAACGTTTCGGCGCAATGAGTTCTTTTGAGTTTGCGCAGATAGGTGTTATTCGCTCGCCGTATAAAGAAAAGTTTGCCGTACCTCGCCAGCCCGGGCTGGTGAAAAACGGCGGCGGCGAGCTGCATCTTCTGCCCCCCTATAACCTGGCCGACGCCGTGCGCGGCCTGGAAAACTTCAGCCATCTGTGGGTATTGTTTGTTTTTCATCAAACCATGGACGGCGGCTGGCGGCCTACCGTGCGCCCTCCTCGCCTCGGCGGCAATGCGCGAATGGGCGTTTTCGCCACGCGCTCAACCTTCCGGCCAAACCCGATCGGCATGTCGCTGGTCGAGCTCAAGGGCGTTCGCTGCCAGAAAGATCGGGTGATACTTGAGCTAGGCAGCCTCGACCTGGTCGACGGTACGCCGGTCGTTGATATCAAACCCTATCTGCCGTTTGCCGAAGCGCTGCCGGATGCCAGCGCCAGCTACGCCCAGCAGGCGCCGCTGGCGGAAATGACGGTCAGCTTTACGCCGGAGATGGACGCGCAGCTTGCGCTGCTGGAAAAGCGCTACCCGCAGCTTAAGGCGTTCATTCGCGAAGTTCTGGCGCAGGACCCGCGCCCGGCCTATCGTAAAGAGGAAGAAGCAGGAAAAACTTACGCCGTCTGGCTGCTCGATTTTAACGTGCGCTGGCGCGTGATTGCGTCCGGTTTTGAAGTCTTTTCTCTGGAACCACGCTAATTTTATTTTCCTCTCTTTTGGCATCTTTGCCACACTGGTAAACTAAACCACTTTTTTTGTTTCAGGCTGGCCCTCCAGCCTGTTCCGATCGTCCAAATGGAACCGTAACAACATGCGTACTAGCCAATATCTGCTCTCCACCCAAAAGGAGACACCTGCCGACGCCGAAGTCATCAGCCATCAGCTGATGCTGCGCGCCGGGATGATCCGCAAGCTGGCCTCCGGATTATACATCTGGCTGCCAACCGGCCTGCGCGTTCTGAAAAAAGTCGAAAACATCGTGCGTGAAGAGATGAACAACGCCGGTGCTATCGAGGTGTCTATGCCGGTCGTTCAGCCGGCAGACCTGTGGCAGGAGAGCGGTCGCTGGGAGCAATACGGTCCGGAACTGCTGCGCTTCGTCGATCGCGGCGATCGCCCGTTCGTCCTCGGCCCAACGCATGAAGAGGTGATCACTGACCTGATCCGCAACGAGCTGAACTCTTATAAGCAGCTGCCGCTGAACTTCTTCCAGATCCAGACCAAGTTCCGCGATGAAGTTCGCCCGCGCTTTGGCGTGATGCGTTCGCGCGAGTTCCTGATGAAAGACGCCTACTCTTTCCATACGACTCAGGAATCGTTGCAGGAAACCTACGACGCGATGTATGCCGCCTACAGCAAAATCTTCTCCCGCATGGGTCTCGATTTCCGCGCGGTACAGGCTGACACCGGCTCTATCGGCGGAAGCGCATCGCACGAATTCCAGGTTCTGGCACAGAGCGGCGAAGATGACGTGATCTTCTCCGACAGCTCCGACTTCGCCGCCAATATCGAATTTGCCGAAGCCATTGCGCCGAAAGAGCCGCGCGCCGCCGCCGCTGAGGAAATGACGCTGGTCGATACGCCGAACGCCAAAACCATCGCCGAGCTGGTTGAGCAGTTTAATCTGCCGGTTGAGAAGACCGTGAAAACGCTGCTGGTTAAAGCGGTGGAAGGCAGCGCTTATCCGCTGGTTGCCCTGCTGGTTCGCGGTGACCACGAGCTGAACGAAGTCAAAGCGGAGAAACTGCCGCAGGTTGCCAGCCCGCTGACTTTCGCCACCGAAGAAGAGATCCGCGCGATTGTCAAAGCGGGCCCTGGCTCTCTCGGTCCGGTCAACATGCCGGTTCCGGTCGTTATCGACCGTACCGTTGCGGCAATGAGCGATTTCGCCGCTGGCGCTAACGTTGATGGCAAACACTACTTCGGCATCAACTGGGATCGCGACGTTGCCACCCCGGAAGTCGCCGACATCCGTAACGTTGTCGCCGGCGACCCGAGCCCGGACGGTCAGGGTACGCTGCTGATCAAACGCGGCATCGAAGTCGGCCACATCTTCCAGCTGGGCACCAAGTACTCCCAGGCGCTGAACGCCTCGGTGCAGGGCGAAGATGGCCGCAACCAGGTGCTGACGATGGGCTGCTACGGCATCGGGGTAACCCGCGTGGTAGCCGCAGCTATCGAGCAGAACTATGACGATCGCGGCATCATCTGGCCGGAAGCTATCGCGCCTTTCCAGGTGGCGATTCTGCCGATGAACATGCACAAATCCTACCGCGTGCAGGAGCTGGCCGAGAAGCTGTACAGCGAACTGCGCGCCCAGGGCATTGAAGTCCTGATGGACGACCGCAAAGAGCGTCCGGGCGTGATGTTTGCCGATATGGAGCTGATCGGTATTCCGCACACCATCGTGCTGGGCGACCGCAACCTCGACAATGACGATATCGAATATAAGCATCGTCGCGTCGGTGAAAAACAGCTGATCAAAACGGGCGACATCGTGAACTACCTGGTTAACGCCATTAAAGGTTAATTCCGCGCCTGAATGCAAAAAGGCCTCGCATCTGCGAGGCCTTTTTTTATCGGAGCAACCTTCTTACTGGCTACACTCTTTGCCGGGAATAAACTTCACGTCCTTATCCGCCGTCAGCGTTTTCACCATTTCACCGCTGTCAGGGTTAGGCTCGAGGGTAAAGTGCCCTTCCACCACCAGCAGTACCGGACGCGTATCCGTTCCGCGCGCGGCGGCATAATCCCGCTCAAGCTGGGCATTATTGGCAACCGCAGTTCGTTTGCCGGTGGCGCAATCGGTAAAGGTCGCCGCATCCGCCATATAGAAATACATGCCGCGCATCGCCATCGGCGTGGTCGGCAGGCTGGCTTTCACCGACTCGAGGGTGTAGTTCAGCGTTGACTCAATCGGGTTGCCTTCGCGATCGAGCATCTCCAGCTTGTCGCCCTTCGCGCGATAGTAGGATTTCTCCCCTTTGCTATCGGTCAATACCAGCTTGTCCGCGGTGCGGGCCCAGGTACCGTACGACGCGAACGATGACGGCTCGCGGGTCACGCCCTGGTAGCGTTCATTCATCACCCAGCTGCCGTCTTTTTCGAGAAACAGCGAGGTTTCGATGCCTTCGCAATCGGCGCACGGCAGTATCCCGCGCCAGCTCTGCTGCATCGGCTTCAGCTCCGTCATCGCCGCCGGCTGCAGCGTCTCAACTTCTGCCCGATGATTGCAGCCAAACAGCGCAAAGAGCGAACAGGCCGCCGCCACTGAGAATATGATTTTCTTCACTGTAAATTCCTTATAATCCATGCCACCCGTTCGTCGCATCGCCTACTGACGAACTTTCCCACGCAGCGCTTTGACCGATGATTTTTGCGACTTAGAAGCAAGCCGACGCTCTTTTGATGCTCGGGTTGGTCGCGTTTCCCGGCGACTTTTTTGCGCTACGGTTAATTCTTGTATCAGCGCAATCAGGCGAGCGATCGCCGCTTCGCGATTCATCTCCTGGCTGCGGTATTCCTGAGCCTTAATGATAACCACACCGTCGGCAGAAATTAAGTGGTGACTGGCGCTGAGCAAACGCTCCTTGTAGTACTCAGGCAGGCTCGAAGCCTTAATATCAAAGCGCAGGTGGATCGCGGTTGACGCTTTATTCACGTGCTGACCGCCCGCGCCCTGCGCGCGGATCCCCGTCAGGGAGACTTCATCCTCCGCAATAGAGACGCTGCGGCTAAAGGTAATCATGCCGCCGGCTGCCAGGCCGTTAAATGAATTTCCAGATTATTCTTAGCGTCAGATAACCAGATGCTGCCGTCCTGAATGGTGGCTTGCAGGATCATCGTGCGATCGGCAAAGGCGCTGAGCTGCTCCAGCTGCGCATCGTCCAGATACCAGACCGTCAGCTTGCTGAACTGCGCCATTTTACTCTTATTCTGCTGCCACCAAACCTCGGCCGCCCGGCTATTGTAGGCAAACAATGCCACTTCCTGCGAACGCGAGCAGGCTTTTTTAATCCGCTTGTCGTCCGGTAATCCGAGCTCAATCCACAGATCGACCCCCAGATGGTCGTTGAGCAGCCACAGCTCGGCCTCGTCATCCGAGGAGAGGCCGCGGGTAAACTGCAGCCGCTCGTCGGCATACTTAATCCACGCCAGCAGGCGCAACATCATGCGCTCCTGGGTTTCAGACGGATGCTGCGCCAGCGTCAGGCTGGCATCAATAAACCGGTTGCGATCCATATCGGCTACATTTACCGTCGCTTTATAAATCGTCGCTTTCAGCGCCATGGAAAAACTCCTGAAAAAAATGGCGTACATTGTAGCGAAACTGGCGACAAAAGGCTGTCGACAATCGAGGGATCGCTTTTCATCCTGCTGATATTGCTTAAATGACTATGGTATAGTCACCTTGCTAAACAGAGTTTATCTTCGTAGGCTTAAACTTGCATCCCACGGTTGAGTCAGAATACTGACAGGAGGGCATGTGGACCAATATTGTGAGTTAATACGCAAGCGGTATGCGGAAATAGCCAGCGGAGACCTGGGGTATATCCCGAATGCGCTGGGTTGCGTGTTGAAAGTATTGAATGAAATTGCGGCGGATGAGGCCCTTTCGGAGTCAGTCAGGGAAAAGGCCGCCTATGCGGCAGCAAACTTACTGGTGAGCGATTATGTCAATGAATGATACTTATCAACCCATCAACTGCGATGATTATGACAATCTCGAACTGGCCTGCCAGCATCATCTGGTGCTGACGCTGGCGCTCAAAGATGGTGAGCAGCTGCAGGCGAAGGCAAACGATCTTATCTCGCGCAAAAATATCGAGTATCTGGTGGTGGAACTTGGCGACAACAGTCGCGAGCTACGCCTCGATACCATCGCCAGCTTCAGTCACCCGCAAATCGGTACCGTGGTGGTGAGTGAGTCCTGAATAAAAACGGGTGGCCTAGCCGCCCGTTTTCCTCCATACCAGCCGTACGCCCTCGCTATCCTGCGCTTCCCCTTCACGGGTAATAAACAGCAAATCCGCGGCAGCAATGAGCGTTTCGCCGTAAAACAGCAGCGGCGTGGTATCGCGGCGCCAGGGCGCGATACCCAGCTCCTGCCAGATTTTCTTCAGCTTGCGCCCGCCGTGACGACCGACGATATGCAGATTGCCGCCGGCGCGAAAGCGCACCGTCACCGCTTCGCCGGCGAGCGGAGCGCGCAGCGGCCCTCCGGCAAGCAGCGACAGCTCGCCCATCCCCGGCCCTTAA
>NZ_JAQGFU010000176.1:0-9271 GCF_030078455.1 Klebsiella sp. Ech2A
TCGCGGCGGTGCACCAGTGGCTAAATAATATTGCGAATAATGGACATCAACCAGACGCGCTAACCGACAGGAGAGATGGCTATGAGTCGCTTAGTCGTAGTATCTAATCGTATTGCTCCCCCGGATGATAAAAAGGCCAGCGCCGGTGGCCTGGCAGTGGGGATTATGGGGGCCTTAAAAGCGGCCGGTGGGCTGTGGTTCGGCTGGAGCGGGGAAATTGGCGACGATAGCCAGCCGCTGAAAAAGGTCACTCAGGGAAATATTACCTGGGCCTCCTTTAATCTTAGCGAGCAGGACCACGACGAGTACTACAACCGCTTTTCCAACGCGGTGCTGTGGCCCGCGTTTCACTATCGTCTCGATCTGGTCGATTTTCAGCGCGACGCCTGGGAGGGCTATCAGCGCGTAAACGCGACGCTGGCGGATAAACTGCTGCCGCTGATTGAGCCTGACGACATCGTGTGGATCCACGATTATCATCTGCTGCCCCTAGCGCACGAGCTGCGCCAGCGCGGGGTTAATAATCGGGTCGGCTTCTTTTTACATATTCCCTTCCCGACCCCGGAAATATTTAACGCGCTGCCGCCGCACGCCGAGCTGCTTGAACAGCTCTGCGACTACGATCTGCTGGGCTTCCAGACCGAGAGCGACCGGCAGGCGTTTCTTGACTGCATCGCGTTGCAGACCCGCCTGACCACCCGCAGCGGAAACGCTCATGTCGCCTGGGGCAAACCGTTCCAGACCGAGGTCTACCCGATTGGCATCGACCCCGATGAGATCGCGCGTAGCGCAAAAGGGCCGCTGCCGCCGAAGCTGGCGCAGCTCAAAAGCGAACTCAAGAGCGTGCAGAATATCTTTTCCGTTGAGCGGCTGGACTACTCGAAAGGGCTGCCGGAGCGCTTCCTGGCCTATGAGGCCCTGCTGGAGAAATATCCCCAGCATCACGGCAAGATTCGCTACACCCAGATTGCCCCGACCTCGCGCGGTGATGTACAGGCCTACCAGGACATCCGCCACCAGCTGGAGACCGCCGCCGGGCGCATTAACGGCCAGTATGGGCAGCTGGGCTGGACGCCGCTCTACTACCTGAATCAGCATTTTGAACGCAAGCTGCTGATGAAAATTTTCCGCTATTCCGACGTCGGGCTGGTGACGCCCCTGCGCGATGGGATGAATCTGGTGGCGAAGGAGCTTGTTGCCGCCCAGGATCCGCAGAATCCCGGGGTTCTGGGGCTGGCGCAGTTTGCCGGCGCGGCAAACGAGCTGCCGACGGCGCTCATCGTCAATCCCTACGATCGTGATGAGGTCGCCGCGGCGTTGGACACCGCGCTCACCATGCCGCTGGCAGAACGTATTGCGCGCCACTCGGCGATGCTGGCGGTGGTTAAGGACAACGATATCCACCGCTGGCAGGAGAGGTTTATCGCCGACCTAAAGCGGGTAGAACCGAGAAATGAGGAGAGTCACCTGCAGCGTAAGGTGGCGACCTTCCCCAAACTGGCCTAGTTCGGACCTCAGGCTGGCGCTTCGGCGCTAGCCTTTCTCCAGCGATACCAGCAGCACGTCAACGCCGCTGCTGCCGACGATACTTTTCGCCGAGCAGGTGGCGCGGGAAAACAGGCTGTGGTTGTGGTTGCCGCAAATCACCAGATCCACCCGATGCTGCTGACAAAAATCCTTCACGTGATGGCCAAGTTCGCCGCTGGCGATGGTGATTTCCTCAATCGGATAGCCGGCATCCTGAGCCAGGCCGTTGAGAAAGCCGCGGGTTTCTTCATACATCAGATCCCGCAGGTTCTCTAACATCGGCGCCGCAAACTGGTTATACATTTCCGGGTCCGTTGCCAGCGTTATCAGGCTAATTTTGGCCTCAAGCGGGCGTGCGATAGAGACCGCCTTGTTGATAAGCGTCCGACTTTCCGGCGTTGGGGCAACGGCTACAAGCAGATGTGAATAGGGCATCAAGCCTCCTTAAGATACGCAAAATAACCCTTCTTCTTTTCTTTACTCCGATTTCCCTGTTCCCGCAAGGGCTATTGTTTGCTGCCAGGCCTGCCGCTGCGCGGGGCGCGAAATAGCGATTCTGGCAGCCCTCTCTCAAAAATGGTCTTTGGTTTTGCCATAAAAGAAAAGCTGTTTTATAAATCGGTGATGCGCGTTCACCCTCTCTTTGCGTTTTTGCCATTGCCGGGTCAGGGCTGGCAAAAATGAAAAGGTAACCCCGTTTTCATCCTTTTACTGTAGCCAGGTACCTACTCCCTTTTGGCCTGGCCAGAAAGATTGTCGGAGTTCACTAAAAATAACGACACAGGATTTACGGCGATGAAAACACGTAAAATCGGTTTGGCTAACTATCTTGCCTATGGATCGGGCGATTTCCTCGGCGCAGGAACCACCGCGCTCACCGCGGCATGGCTGCTCTATTTTTACACCACCTTTTGCGGTCTGTCTCCGATTCAGGCCACCCTTATCTTTGCCACCGCCAGGGTGCTGGATGCGGTAATTAGCCCGCTGATGGGCTTCCTGACCGATAACTTTGGCACCACCCGGCTCGGCAAACGCTTCGGCAGACGAAAGTTCTTTATCCTGCTGGGTATCCCCTGCGTATTCAGCTACTCAATGATGTGGGTAGGCGATATGGGGTTCTGGTACTACCTGCTCACCTATCTGCTATTTGATATGGTCTACACCATGATTCTGGTGCCGTACGAAACCCTGGTCCCGGAAATGACCGATGATTTTAAACAGAAAACGAAATTCTCCGGGGCGCGTATTTCGATGGCGCAAATGTCGGCAATCCTCGCCTCATTCCTGCCGGGCGTGCTGCTTACCCACTTTGGTAAGGACAATGCCATCTCCTTCTTTTACGCAAGCCTGGTGTTCTCGGTCCTCTGCGCGGTGATGCTGACGTTCGTCTGGTTCTTTACCTGGGAGCGCTCTCGCGATGCGTGGTCGGAGACGGCGCTGCGGGCCGAGGAGGAGAAGCGTAATCTCTCGCTGGCGCAGAGCCTCAATCGCCTGTTTATCGAGCTCACGTCGACGCTGCGCATTAAGATCTTCCGCCAGCATCTGGGTATGTATCTTGGCGGCTATATTGCTCAGGACGTGTTTAACGCCGTCTTCACCTACTACGTCGTCTTTGTACTGATGCAGGAAGCCGCCGTGGCATCCAACCTGCTCGGCACTATGGCCATCTTCCAGTTTATTGCGGTCATTGCCATGATCCCGCTGTGCATCCGCTTTGGGCCGGCGCCGTCCTATCGGATGGTGGTTATCCTGTTTGGCCTCGGCTCGCTCTCCTATGCGCTGCTTTACTACGCCGGGCTGAGCGACGTTTATTCGCTGCTGCTGCTGGTTTCCGCCATTGCCGGCCTCGGCCGCGGCGGGATCAACTATGTTCCGTGGAACACCTACACCTATATTGCCGACGTCGATGAGGCGATCACCGGCCAGCGTCGGGAGGGCATTTTCGCCGGCATCATGACGCTGACCCGCAAGGCCTCTCAGGCGGGAGCGGTGATGCTGGTGGGCATCATTATGCAGCTCTCCGGCTTTGTCTCCGGGCAGAAAACGCAGCCCGACGAGGTCAGCCACACCATCCTGCTCATTCTGAGCGTGGGCACGCTGGCGGTGCTGGCCTGCGGGTTCCTCGTCTCCCTGCGCTTTAAGCTCAACCTCGAGACCCACGGCGTGCTGCAGGCCGAAACGCGCAAAATGCGCCAATCGGGCCGGGCGCAGCCGGAGCTCACCTGCGCCGAGGATCGGGCGGTGGTAGAGATGCTGGCCGGTATGCCTTACGCATGCCTGTGGGGAAATAACAACATCGGCTATCTGAATCGCAATAAGCCTGCCGCGCCGTCCCTCAGGCAGGGTGCTGAAATGAATTCAACATGGAACAGAGGTTAATAATATGAAGGTTTGGCCTGTCAAACATAGCCCTTTACTGCGTCAGCCGGAGCGCTTTATTGCGCGCAACGAGCTGCAGGCGCTTATCGAGAAAGTGACCGACAATCTGGTCAATATTCAGGACGAAACGGGCGCGTTTCTGCTACGGCTTGACGATGGGCGGGTCATTGATACCAAAGGGTGGGCCGGCTGGGAGTGGACCCACGGCGTCGGTTTATACGGTATCTATCAGTACTACCAGCAGACCGGAGATATCGCAATGCGCGATATTATCGACAGCTGGTTTGCGGACCGCTTCGCTGAAGGCGCGACCAGCAAAAACGTCAACACCATGGCGCCATTCCTGACCCTGGCCTGGCGCTATGAGGAGACCGGCAGGCAGGAGTATCTGCCGTGGCTCGACGGCTGGGCCGAATGGGCAATGCACGAGATGCCGCGCACCCGTCACGGCGGGATGCAGCACATCACCCTGGCGGAGGAGAATCATCAGCAGATGTGGGACGACACGCTGATGATGACCGTGCTGCCGCTGGCGAAAATCGGCAAATTACTCAACCGACCGCAGTATGTGGAAGAGGCGACATACCAGTTTTTACTCCACGTGCAAAACCTGATGGACCGGGAAAGCGGGCTGTGGTTCCACGGCTGGAGCTATGAGGGCCAGCATAATTTCGCCCGCGCCCGCTGGGCGCGCGGCAACAGCTGGCTGACGATGGCGATCCCGGACTTTCTCGAACTGGTGGACCTCCCCGAGCACAGCGCGGTGCGGCGCTATCTGCTTCAGGTGCTGAATGCGCAAATTGCGGCGCTGGCAGCGTGCCAGCACGAGAGCGGTCTGTGGCATACGCTGCTGGACGATCCGGATTCGTATCTGGAGGCGTCGGCAACCGCCGGTTTTGCCTACGGTATCCTGAAGGCGGTACGTAAACGCTACGTGAGCCGGGAGTATGAGCGCGTCGCGGAGCAGGCCATGCGCGGGATCGTGCAAAATATCTCCCCGCAGGGGGAGCTGCTGCAAACCTCATTCGGCACCGGAATGGGCTCGAATCTCGACTTCTATCGCCAGATCCCGCTCACCTCGATGCCCTACGGGCAGGCGATGGCGATCCTGTGCATGACGGAATACCTGCGCCGGTATTTCTGACGGCGAACTTTACCGGCTCTGCGCCGTGGGGTCGGAGGAGGGCGCAAAAAAAGAAACCGGCATAAGCCGGTTTCTTTATCGTTTATCAGAGCGGTATTACATCCGCTCGACGGTTTCAATACCTAAGGTATCCAGACCGGTCTTCAGGGTTTTGGCGGTCAGCTGCGCCAGCTTCAGGCGGCTGTTGCGCGTCTCTTCGCTTTCCGCGGAGAGGATCGGGCAGTGCTCGTAGAAGCCGGAGAACAGGCCGGCCAGATCGTACAGATAGGCGCACATGACGTGCGGGGTCCCTTCGCGCGCAACGACGGTCAGCGTCTCTTCAAACTGCAGCAGGCGTGCGGCCAGCTGCGCTTCGCGATCTTCGGTGATGATGACCGGCGCCGCGGCCAGAGCGCTTTCGTCGATCTCCGCTTTGCGGAACACCGACAGCACGCGGGTATAGGCATACTGCATGTAAGGCGCGGTGTTGCCTTCAAACGCCAGCATGTTGTCCCAGTCGAAGATGTAGTCGGTGGTGCGGTTCTTGGACAGATCCGCATATTTTACCGCCCCGATCCCAACCGCGTTAGCCAGCTTCTCCAGCTCGTCGGCAGGCATATCCGGGTTTTTCTCGGCAACCAGGCGACGCGCGCGCTCCAGCGCTTCGTCCAGCAGGTCGGCAAGCTTCACGGTACCGCCGGCGCGGGTTTTGAACGGCTTACCGTCTTTACCGAGCATCATGCCAAACATATGGTGCTCCAGCGGGACGGAAGCCGGCACGTAGCCCGCTTTACGCACGATGGTCCACGCCTGCATCAGGTGCTGGTGCTGGCGGGAGTCGATGTAGTAGAGCACGCGATCGGCGTGCAGGGTTTCGTAGCGGTATTTTGCGCAGGCGATATCGGTGGTGGTGTAGAGATAGCCGCCATCCTTTTTCTGGATGATAACGCCCATCGGTTCGCCGTCCTTGTTTTTGTACTCATCAAGGAATACTACGGTGGCGCCTTCGCTCTCAACGGCCAGGCCCTGCGCTTTCAGATCGGCAACGATACCCGGCAGCATCGGGTTGTACAGGCTTTCACCCATTACGTCGTCGCGAGTCAGGGTCACGTTCAGGCGGTCATAGGTAATCTGGTTTTGCGACATGGTAATGTCGACCAGCTGGCGCCACATCTGGCGGAAGTACTCGTCGCCGCCCTGCAGTTTAACCACGTAGCTGCGGGCGCGCTCGGCGAAGGCTTCGTCTTCGTCGTAGTGCTTTTTCGCTTCACGGTAAAAGCCTTCGAGGTCCGCCAGCGCCATTTCGCCGGCATTTTCCTGCTGCTGCTTTTCGAGCCAGGCAATCAGCATCCCAAACTGGGTGCCCCAGTCGCCGACGTGGTTAGCGCGAATCACCTTGTGGCCGAGGAACTCGAGGGTGCGAACCGCTGCATCGCCAATGATGGTGGAGCGCAGGTGGCCGACGTGCATCTCTTTTGCTACGTTGGGCGCAGAATAGTCGACGACGATAGTCTGCGCCTGCGGCTGGGCGACGCCAAGGCGCTCTGCGGACAGCGCCTGGCTAACGTTGGCGGCTAAAAACGCCGGGTCGAGGAAAATATTGATGAAGCCAGGCCCGGCGATTTCGACCTTATTGGCAATGCCGTTCAGATCGAGATGAGACAGCACCTGCTCTGCCAGTTGTCGCGGTGCCATACCCAGTTTTTTAGCGACCGCCATCACGCCGTTGGCCTGATAGTCACCGAACTGGATTTTTGCTGACTGGCGGACCTGCGGTTCGCAATCGGCAGGGGCGCCTGCCGCGATCAGGGCGTGGCTGACTTTTTCTGAGAGAAGAGCCTGAATATTCACCGGAATACCTTACTTTTGAGGCGCCGTAACCCCTGCAGGGTGGCGCCGGAATGTGGACAAATTAGGGCAGGAGTATACTGCATTTGCACCCCTGCGTCAGCCCTGCACGCGCGTTGCCGGGCGGCGTGCTTAACGAATAACCAGCGCGGGCAGGATAAAGAAGATTGCGGGTTGGTCGCCGCCGGGAAACGCGATAAATTAGCCCCTTTAGCGAGCGTCGAGGTCAAGAATGGCGAACTGGCAGCAAATTGATGAACTTCAGGATATTACCGCGGATCTGCCGCGCTTCACCGAGGCGTTAGGCCAGCTGGCCGCGCGGCTCGGGCTGGATATCGCGCCCCTGTCTGCGGACCACATCTCGCTGCGCTGTCATCAGAATACAACCGCGGCGCGCTGGCGCCTCGGGCTTGAGCAGTGCGGCACGCTGCTGTCGGAAAACACCATTAACGGTCGGCCTATCTGCCTGTTTAAGCTGGATGAACCTGCGATCGTGGCGCACTGGCGCTTTAGCGTGGTTGAACTGCCGTGGCCTGGGGAAAAGCGCTACCCGCACGAGGGCTGGGAGCACGTTGAGATTGTGCTCGCCGGCGAGCCGGAAACGCTTAATGCCCGCGCGCTGGCGCTGCTCTCCGACGACGGCCTCAGCCAGCCGGGGATCTTCGTCAAAACCAGCTCGCCGAAAGGGCAGCACGAACGCCTGGCAAATCCGACGCTGGCGGTGACGGACGGGAGCGTGACGATCAAGTTTCACCCGTGGTCCATCGAGCAAATTATCGCCAGTGAAAAAACGGATGCGTAACAGTGTGAAGCTACGCGGTTTCTGAGCGGAAAAATCGTGACATGCTGTGTTGCCCGCGGCGTGAATGGAGAATGGAATGACGCTACTGGAAGTATGTTGTTACAGCACGGAGTGCGCCGAGGAGGCGCAGCGACGCGGTGCAGACCGCATCGAACTGTGCGCTGCGCCGCAGGAGGGAGGGTTAACGCCGTCGCTGGGCGTGCTCAAAGCGGCCCGCAGGACCCTGACTATCCCGGTGCATCCGATTATTCGCCCGCGCGGCGGTGATTTTTGCTACACCGAGGGCGAGTTTGCGGCGATGCTCGACGACGTGGCGACGGTGCGGGAACTGGGTTTTCCGGGCCTCGTGATCGGCGTTCTGGACGCCGACGGTCGGGTTGATACCGCGCGGATGCGTAAAATTATGGCCGCGGCGGGACCGCTGGCGGTGACCTTCCACCGAGCTTTCGATATGTGCGCAAACCCGTATCAGGCCTACGTGGCGCTGGCTGAATTAGGCGTTGCGCGGATCCTGACATCCGGTCAGCAGGCGAGCGCAGAAAAAGGTATTTCATTAATTTTGGAACTTATTGCCCTGGGCGATACTCCAATCATTATGGCCGGAGCAGGTGTGCGAGCAGCAAACCTGCCGCAGTTCCTGGAAGCCGGCGTAAAAGAAGTGCACAGCTCCGCCGGCCAGTGGCTGCCTTCGCCGATGCGCTTTCGTAATTCCAGGCTGTCGATGTCTACGGATGCCGAAGCAGATGAATATTCACGCTATGCCGTTAACGGCGCAGCGGTGGCGGAAATGAAGAGCATTATTTCCGCCTGAGTGCCCGCGTTGTTTGCGCCCAGCCTGCAGGCTGGTCAGCACAGCGGCCGTGGGCAGAGAGAGAAAACCGTTTTTTGCTGCACATCATGTCGCCCAATATGATGATTGCCCGTACCAGGCCCCTGCAATTTCAACAGGGGCCTTTTTTTATGCAAAATTTGGCGACCGATCGCCGGGGCGCGATGCCCGAGCGATCCTGACCGGGCGGCGTTAGCGCGCTTTTTTTGCCAGCGACTGCTGAGTTTCAGGCCTGGTGGCGATTATCACCGCGCGCAGCGGTGCGGGATAGCCTTCGAGGGTTTTGCTGCTGTCGTTCGGATCGAGGAAATCCGCCAGCGATTCGGTGGTCATCCATTCGGTGCGGCGCTGCTCTTCGGTACTGGTCACGCAGACGTCAACGATCCGCACGTCGACAAAGCCGCATTTTTCCAGCCACATTTTCAGCGCAGCCGCCGAAGGAATAAAGTAGACGTTGCGCATCTGCGCGTAGCGATCGCCCGGTACCAGCACGGTATTTTCGTCACCTTCAACAACCAGCGTCTCCAGCACCAGCTCGCCGCCTTCGACCAGCTGATCTTTGAGCTGCCACAGATGGTCGAGCGGGGAGCGGCGGTGGTAAAGCACGCCCATTGAAAATACGGTGTCAAAGGCGTTCAGCGCCGGCAGCTGCTCAATGCCCAGCGGCAGCAGATGGGCGCGCTGGTCGTTGCCCAGCAGCTTGCGCACTGCTTCAAACTGGCATAAAAACAGCTGCGTCGGGTCGATACCCACCGCCAGATGC
>NZ_JAQGFU010000177.1:0-9242 GCF_030078455.1 Klebsiella sp. Ech2A
AAATGAGCTATCGCGGCTCTCTGCCACCGCGTCATCCAGCGGCTGCCAGAAGCTGGGCCAGCCGGTATGGCTGTCAAATTTAGCGGCGGAGGAGAAAAGCGGCAGCCGGCAGCCGGCGCAGACGAAGGTGCCGCGCCGGTGTTCATCGTTCAGCGGGCTGGAATAAGGTCTCTCGGTCCCCGCCTCCCGCAGGATGTAATACTGCCGGGGCGTCAGGAGCTTCTGCCACTCCTGCGGGCTATGGGTTATGGCAAACGTTGCCCCCGCCGGAGCGGCGGTCGCTTTACTATCAGCGGCAAACAAAGAGGGGAAGCGCCCTGCCGCCATGACGCCAGCTGCGATCGCGCTGCCGCCCAGCAGGAAATTTCGTCTGTTTAACATCATCGCCCCGCGTTCTGTGAAAAAGGAATGATGTCAATTTACAGAGGGAGTTCTTATCAAATCCTCCCGAAACGTTCACAAATTTGTGATAACTTTCGCCGGGCGGGGAGAGGCGGGAGCGCTACTGTTTGTATTTCCTGGAAAACAGACGATGAGAGAATATTAAAAAATTATATTTGCGCCTGAATTTGGCTGGTGCCCGCCGGCCGCAGAGGCCGAAGCCGGCAGAGCGTCGACCCGAATGCCGCAGGAGAGGCGGCCCTTCAGGGGAGCGAACTCATGGCATATCGGCAAGAGCGGCAGTCTGTTTTTGCCGGTTATACAGACAGAGAGATTTCACCGTTTGCACCTTGCCTTTATCGACTCTTTTACCGGAAATAATAAGCGCCGAGTAGCCGACGTCATCACTAAAATCGATGCGCGGCCCGGCGACCTTTTTATGCGGCAGGTCGCTCTGCGCCA
This sequence comes from Klebsiella sp. Ech2A, assembly GCF_030078455.1. Lineage (NCBI taxonomy): Bacteria > Pseudomonadati > Pseudomonadota > Gammaproteobacteria > Enterobacterales > Enterobacteriaceae > Klebsiella > Klebsiella sp. Ech2A. Next base: position 844 of record NZ_JAQGFU010000177.1, read on the forward strand.
GGCAGGCGCGCTGGATGGCCTTATCAAATTCTTTCCACGCCGCCTCTGAGGAGGCAAATGCGCCTGCAGGCAGCAGTAACAGGGGAGCCAGGGCGATAAGGGGTAATAATTTCATACGGATATCTCCAATATAAGGGGAGCGAGTACCGGTGGCGTAAAGAGCGTGCCAACAATATAGCTCATCTTTTATTTTCAACGGCCGCCGAGGACGGATTATTTCGCCGTGCCGGCCGTTGGCCCCCTCTTAAGCGTCTCTTTTTCAGACGTTAATTCCAAACGGCACCGGTATCGGACCGGCGATAATGCGGCAATTTGGATAACAGCGCGTGTCCCACGATGAGTTCGTGGACGGACGCGCTGGCGGGGTAAGCTGAGGCCCGGCCCGCGGTTGGCGGCTTACCGCTCCGCGGCCGGGCTCACGGCGCTACTGCACACATAGGTCGGCAGCGAGCCCAAAATAAAGAGATAGCTACCGTTCTGCAGTTCATGAATGCGCATATAGATGTTTTTTGCCGGATAGACGAAAAACAGGGGCTCATATTTTTCCAGCCAGCTATCCGGCACGCTATCGTCCGGAAATTTAATATTGTGCTCAGATATCAGGTAGTAGGCGCTGCCCCTGCGCGTCACCAAAAACGATATTTTACGGTTAATGATTCTGCCCGGCTCCCCCTCCACGTGGCCGTTGATGCTGAGCGTACCGCTCTTCCCGTCCACGATATAATTCATCCACAGAACGAGGGTCGTATCCTGATGATGCTGGACAAAACTCACCCGACAGGAAAACGGCGCAACATAATAGCGGCGCAACAAAAAATACCCCGCCAGCACGCTGCCGAGCAGCAGGCAAAAGCAGGACAGGTAAAGCACCTGACGATGATGGGCCATGCTAGCGATCCTCAATAAAATAGTCAGAAATGCAGCGGTTTGGCTCCTTCATCGACCGATCGCACCGAATGACGGAGGCGCGAGGCAGCCGGGTGTATCTGCCGATATACACCCACGGATAGTTGACGCAGCCATCTTTAAATTGCCCAACGTAGGCCAGCGCCATCGCCCGTTCATCCTGCGCCTGGATGCTATTTGCCAAATAAACCCGGCACGCTCCCACCGTGCTTAAAAAATAATAATCATCGATAAAAAAATTGCTCCGGGAAAAGCTGTGATTAATCACGCCTGCACCGCTGAATAATAAAACCACCCATAATACTTTCGTCCACCAGCGCATACGCCGCGGTGAATAAACCGCTATTGTAGGCTGCGCTGTAGGTTCAGCCTGCGAAACGCTCGCTTCATCCGAACGCGCAGTATCATATTCATGGTCCTCTGACGCTTGCCGCGGAACCTCTTTAATCGCTATCGTTGTTTCGCTAGCCAGCGTTAATCCAATACGTGGAATTGTAACGATCGGATCGTTCTCGAAGCCTATTTTTTTCAATCCTTTGCGTAGAACCGAAATATTCTGGTAATAGGTATTAGGCGAAACCAGCATCCCTCGCCTTTGCCAGACGATATCCATGCACTCCTGCTGAGTCACAATAGTGCCGGCCCGCTCTATTAATAATAATAAGCAGCGCCCCGCCGGTGAATTGAGTACCACCACGCGATCCGGATTGCTGAGATCGCGCAGCGTGCCGTCCACGGGATGAAACTCAACTATTTCATTGATAATATAATGCTTGTGCATACAATCGGCGAAAAATCTCCGGTGAAAGTATGTCGGAAGTGCCCGGGTCTTATCACCATATGGATGAGAAGAGAGGGATCCATCTCCTTTTTGAGGGGGTAATATGGCCGATAAACTGGGCGTTGTATATCACAACCGCTGGCGAAATATCTTATTTTCCTGTCATTGCTCTGCAGGTTAACTGAAGTACAATAAACGCTAACCCCGCTATTCATCCTTTTCTCAGCCGCTGCCCGGCGGGAGCGAACGTCCTTATCTTATCTTTTCTTAAGTCCTTCTTATCTTCATTCAGCCTGCCAACAAATGCCTGCCCGCAGGCCTCTCCTCACGCCCTGCCCGTTCGCTACGGCGCCTTACCTGGAGTAGAAAAAACGCCAACAACAGGCTGATGTAAAAAGAAAAGCAGAAGGCATCACATGGCTCAACACGCGCCTGATGCATTGAGGAAAAGCGATAATAAGCAGTACAAAAAGCCGGCCACCTCCGGGAATTGAGGACAGTTCGTCCGCAGTTAAGCCAATATCGATTGGCGAACGCCCTCACCGGACGGCCGCACGTTCTGCAATTAATATAACTTAAGATTAATTGAGATTACCTTCTCATCTCCCGAGGTATAGTAGTTCTACAAAGTGAAAGGCTTAATTGCTTCGAAAATACAGGAATACAGGTTGATACCTGTCAAACGCATACAGGCTGACCTCCTTACTATTATAAATCGAGGGAATAACATGGCGAATAAGCTTGAACTACAGCAGCATTTAAATGTTGCGTTAATCGGCGGGGATCGCTTCGCACGCGGAGGCATCACCGCCTTATTGCAAGGAATGTATGCTGATATTCAAATAACAACATCGATAAATGATTACCAGCACCTTGACGATCTTTTAGCAATGACCCAAATTGACGTTATTTTTATCTCCGGGATAGAGAAACACCATACCGGAATGGATTGCCTGGCGTATATAAAAACGATTAAAGCCAGCTATCCGCAGGTGCTTATATACATGTATTCCGCCGCGGTGAATTCATCGCTGTGGGTCCACGGCGATATTGATGCCTATATTTCTCTACAGGATCCACTTTATCGCTGGCGAACCTGTTTATTAAAAATAGCGGAAAACCACGCTCAACCCAAAAAGAAATCAATGGCACTTTCGCTAACACCAGGGGAATGGAGGGTATTGAAGAAACTGAGAAATGGACTGGATATACGTTATATCGCAGAAATAGAGAAGCTTTCATACCGCCGCGTCAGCGCGTTAAAAAGCTCAGCAATAAGAAAACTCGGACTCAGGAATAAAACAGATTTACTGGTGTTTTTAACCAGCTAGAGCTGCTGCCTTCAGGGTCAATCTCGTCATAATAAAACTATGGAATCAGAAAAATGAAAGCTTACTTAAATAACAAAACTCTGCTGGCGCTGGGCATTGCGGCGCTGCTGCCTGCGGGCCCCTCTCTGGCCGCCACCGCCAGCGGCGGCACCGTAAACTTCAGCGGTAGCGTCGTGACCTCTGCCTGCGCCATCAGCGCCAACAGCGCCAATATTGACGTCGACCTGGGCGAAGTTCGTACCGCCACGCTGGCCGCGGCGGGCAGCGAAGCCAGCACGGCAAAAGCCTTCACCATCACCCTTGAAGATTGCGAAATCGCCGATACCTCCGCCGGCACCGAGGAAGATCCGATCCCGGCGACTACGGTTGCCGTCACCTTCACCGGCACCCCGGATAGCACCGATGCCGATGGCCTGGCCGTCGGCTCAAACGGCAGCAGCGCCTCGGCGCAAAACGTCGCCATTCGCCTGTATGACGAACAGGGCAACGTCGTGAGGCTGGGCGAGTCCGCCGCGCCCGTCGAGCTGCGCAGCGGCTCGAACACCCTGAACTTCAGCGCCAAATACTACTCCCCGCAGGGCAACGCCACGGCTGGCGATGCCAGCGCTGTCGCCACCTACACCGTCACCTATTCGTAATCCTCTGGCCCGGCCGCGCTGCCGGGCCAGGCTCAACCTTCAGGAGAGAGACGCTATGCGCTCATTTACATGGATTTTTCTGCTCGGCTCGCTGTGGTCATCCGTAGCCTGCGCCGGCGGCGTGGGGCTGGGCGCAACGCGAATGGTCTACCTCGGCAGCGCCAACCAGTCGATGCTGCAGGTCAGAAATACGCATCCCGACGCCTCATTCCTCATTCAGTCATGGGTCGAGGATGAGAACAATCGGCGCTCCAACGATTTCGTCATTACGCCGCCGCTGTATGTTTTAAAACCGGCCACCGAAAGCGTAGTGAAAATAATGTTTAGCGGTAAATCCCTGCCGCAGGACCGGGAAACGCTGTACTGGATTACGGTCAAAGCCATTCCGCAGCAGTCCAAAAGCGCCGCCAGCAATTCGCTGCAGTTTGCCTCGGCCAACCGCATTAAAGTTTTTTACCGCCCGGAGGGGCTGCAAAGCGGCGCCAGCGAGGGCTGGAAAAAAATAACCGCCGACTATCGTGCGGGCAAAATTACGCTCAATAACCCAACGCCCTATTACCTCACCACCGTCAATCTAAAAGTCGATGGCAAGCCGGTGCAGCCGACGATGGTCCCGCCAAAAGCAAGCGTCACCCTGGGCGGATCGTTCAGTCAGGCAGGCACTTTTAGCTATCAGACCATCAATGATTACGGCGCATGGACCCCTGCCGTCAGCCTGTCGTTGAACCGGAAATAAAATAAGAAAGGTGCGATCGCGTGAAAGCAAGAATCGTCTGTGCCCTGATGATCTGCCATGCCGTTCGGTATGTCTCTGCCGCAGAGAACGATTTGCAATTTAACCCTGCGTTCCTCAACGGCGAAAGTGGAAATATTGCCGACCTCTCGTGGGTCAATGCCGGGAGCGCCTTACCGCCGGGCGAATACAACATTAACGTTTATATCAATAAAAATTACGCCTTCACCGGAAACGTCGAATTCAGCGTTGATAAAAATGCGGCCCAGGAGGACGCCCAGCCCTGCGTCACGCCGCAGCAAATTGCCGCCCTCGGCATTGATAGCCGCCAGGCCGCGGAAGAGCTGCTGCCGCTGACCCGGCAATGCTATTTTTTGAATCACGCGTTCCCCGGCGCCAGCTTTGACTTCGACCAGAAGACGCTGACGCTCAATCTCAGCCTGCCGCAGAGCTATATGCGGAATCTTCCGCGTGGCTACGTCAGCCCTGAGAGCTGGGAGGCCGGGATCCCTGCCGCGTGGCTGAACTATGTCGTTAACGGCGCCAACAATGAGTACCGGGGCGATAAGCGTACCCGCTCCCGGCAGCTGTTCGTTAGCCTGAACAGCGGCGTGAACCTGGGCGCCTGGCGGCTGCGCGATTACACGACCTGGACCAAAGATGCGAATACGCTGAGCCACGTCCAGACCTGGCTGCAGCGGGATATACCCGCCCTGAGAGCGCAGGCGTACGCCGGGGAAACCTACACCTCCGCTCAGGTTTTTGACTCTGTCGGCCTGCGCGGCCTCGCGCTGAAAACCGATGATAATATGCTGCCTGCCAGCCTGAACGGCTATGCGCCGGAGGTTCGCGGCATCGCCCGCAGCAGCGCGACCGTTACCGTTCAGCAGAACGGCAACACCATTTATCAAACCAGCGTCCCCGCCGGGGAGTTCATGTTGAAAGACCTCTACCCCACTTCCTCCGGCGGCGATTTGCAGGTGACGATTGAGGAGAGCGACGGCAGCAAAACGCAATATACCGTGCCGTTTGCCAGCGTGCCGAACCTGGTGCGCAGCGGGCAGATAAAATACGCCCTCGGCGCCGGGAAGCTTCGCGCCGTCGGCAGCCAGAACACCCCGACGTTTGCCCAGGGAGAGCTGTTTTTCGGCTGGGAACACGGCCTCACCTTTTACGGCGGGGCGCAGCTTGCAGAGCGCTACAGCGGGCTCGCGCTGGGCGTAGGACAAAATCTCGGACGCTTTGGCGCCTACTCCGTCGATGTGACCCACGCGCGCAGCGTGCTGGCCGACGATCGGCCCTACGCCGGGGACTCCGTGCGCCTGCGATACAGCAAGCTGCTGAACGATATCGGCACGCGCTTTAACTTCTACTCCCTGCGCTACTCGACGCAAGGGTTCTATACCCTCAGCGACACCGCCTATAAGGGGATGACGGGCGGCACGGCAAAGCAGGTCACCGGGGCTGACGGCGCCGTCACCACCAGCTATGAAAACCTGTATAACCTGCATATGTCGCGCAAGGCCAAAAATCAGCTGCTGCTGTCGCAGCCAATGGGCCGTTTTGGCTCGCTTTCGCTGTCGTGGGATCGGCAAACCTACTGGCGCACCGCCAACAGAACGCAAAGCATGCAGTTTGCGTGGAACGCGATGGTTCGCAACGTCTCCGTCGGCGTGAGCGTTCAGCGCAGCACCAGCCTGTACGATAGCCATAAAGATAACATCGTGGCGATGTCGCTTTCCGTGCCGTTCGGCAACCCGCAGCAGGCGACCAGAGCGCGTTTCACCACCACCCGCGCGGACTCCACCGGGGCCACAAGCAGCGCGGGCATCAGCGGCTACGTCCCCGGACAGGAGAACCTGTTCTATAACGTCAATCAACGCTACGGCGCGCAGCAGCGCTACGGCGGCGATGCCGCGCTGCAGTATGCGGGCCAGCGGGGCGATTACAGCCTCGGCTACGGCTACTCCAGCGACTCCCGCAACCTCAGCTACGGCATGAGCGGCGGCGCGGTGCTGCATGAAGATGGCCTGACCCTCAGCCAGCCGCTGGGGAACACCAACATTCTGGTCAAGGCGCCGGGGGCCGGCAGCGTGGCGGTGCTTAATCACAAAGGCATCAAAACCGATAGCCGCGGCTATGCCGTCATTCCTTACGCCACGCCGTATCGCGTCAACCAGGTCGCGCTGGACGTCACTACCGCCGGCAACGACGTTGAGCTGGAGAACGCTATCGTCAGCAAAACGCCGACCGATGGCGCGCTGGTGCGCGCAACCATCGTCACCCGCCGCGGCGCGAAGGCCCTGTTCACCATCGGCTATCGCAACGAGATGCTGCCGTTTGGCACCGTCGTCACGCTCGCCGATGAGCAGGCCAGCGGCATTGTGGGTGACGGAGGCAGCCTTTATCTCGCCGGCCTGCCGGCGGAAGGCACGCTCAGCGCCGTCTGGGGACAGGGCAGCGACAAAAGGTGCGTCGTTAAATATCGCCTGAACCCGCAGGATTACAGCGCCCGCACGGGCCTTTATTCCCAGGAGGCGCGATGTCAGTAGCCGCCCGCCTATCAGGCATCGCCCTGCTTATGGCCCTCGTCACCCCGGCTCTCGGCTATGACGTGCTGGTCTCCGTTAGCGGAAACCTGATCGGCAATACCTGCGTGGTTTCCGCCGATTCAGTAGAGCAAACCGTCCCGCTGGGCGCCATCGGCATAAAGCAGTTTCGCGCGCCGGGGGCGGTCAGCAATATCAAACGGGCCTTCACCCTAACGCTGGAAGAGTGCGGCCCGACCTTTGTCGGCGTGAAAATCCGCTTTAGCGGCACGCCGGATGACCGCAACCCGCAGCTGATTAAGACGGACGACGGCGGAGCGAGCGGCGTGGCGGTGCAAATCCTCGATAAAGACGGGGAGCTGATTCCGCTGGAGGCCCAAACGACGGCCTACGGCACCTCGGGAGATGAGCGCGTGCAGATGACATTTTATGCCCGGCTGGCGGCCAACGGCGCCGCCGTCAGCGCCGGAGACGTTTCCGCCATCGCCACCTGGACTACGGAGTATCAATAATGCGTTTCTTACTGCTTGCCTGCTGGCTGTGCGTCAGCGCGAAGGTTCTGGCCCTCGACTGGATATCCGACATTACCCTCTCGCCCCAGGCGATGACCTACACCGGCCCCGCGGACTCCGTGATGCCGGGCAATATTATCGGCTCAACCTGGAGCGCATCGATCGACGTGCAGCAGGTGTTCTGGTGCGGATACCTGTTCGTCTGCACCAAAGGTACTCTCGAACCCAGCGCCAGCGCGGTGTCCGCGGGGATAACCGTCAACGTTGATGGCGTCAACTATAGCGTCTTTGAAACCGGAGTCCCAGGTATCGGCTACATCCTCGGCCTGAAGGATTTTAACGGCACCACCTACGTGCCGCTGCAAACCGGCGTGACCCAAAGCTACCCCGCCGATGGCACCAACGGCCTGGCTTTTGATTTAGGCTGGTCGGCAAAATTGACGTACGTTAAAACCAACAGCGCGCTGAAGTCGGGCGTGTACCCGCTCCCGGCCATCAGCGCCGCGATCCTGACGGCCTATAATAACGAGGTCAAAACGGCGCAGGTGATCATCAACCCAACGACCGTAACGGTGACGGCCAGCGGCTGTACGGTGAGCACCAAAAGCGCCAGTATCGATCTCGGCGCGCCGGATATGCGTACGCTGCCCAGCATCGGCAGCACCTCCTCGTCGGGCTCGTTTAGCGTCAGCCTGACCTGCGACGAGCAGGTAGCGCTGTATGCGGTAATGACGGATCAGACCACGCCAACGAACGACTCCTCCGTGGTAACCCTGACCAACGACTCCACCGCCTCCGGCATCGGCGTACAGTTCTTTTATAACGGCAGCGGCCCGCTGATGATGGGGCCGGACAGCTCCGCAGCGGGCGCCGTAAACCAGTTCTTTATCCAGACCACCACGGCGAGCCAAATCCTGACGCTGCCGTTCCAGGCGCAGTACGTCCGCAC